>JBOHTL010000078.1:0-4241 GCA_050733735.1 Gemmatimonadaceae bacterium | reverse complement strand
GTGTTGCCGGGTTGTCTGCCAATAGACGTCGGCTTACGGCTGGACGCCCAGCTGCTGCAGCCGCTGCCGCGCTCGACGGTCGTTCGGGTTCTTCGCCAGCACGGCGCGCAGGCGCGCGATGCCCGCGTCGCGGTCTCCCTTGGCGATGTAGCTCTCCGCGAGCTGGAGATCGATGTTCACTGAGTTGGGATAGAACTCCTGCAGCATCTGGAGGAGCTTGATGGCGTCGTCGTGCCGCGCATCGTCGGACAACTGCCGCGCGGCATCGGTCACGGGCTGCTCCCGGAAATCGAAGCGGCCGGCTTCCATCTCGCCGCGCAGCATCCGATAGCGCGCAATCGCGCTGTCCACTCCCTGTCGCTGCGTCGTCGCGAGAATGACCTGCTGGATCGTCATCGGCTTCGACATGCCCCGGTGACAGGTCATGCACGTCACATCGGTGGGCGGACTGTCGCGATCAGGTATGCTGGCCAGAAAGCGCGTGTTGATGCTGTCCGCCATGCGCATCATCGCGCGCGCGATGCGCTTGTTCGCGAGACTGTCCGAGGCGAAGGCGAGATGCAGTCCTCGACCGACCCCGGCGGGAGGCGGCCCTTCGCGCTCGACATGGCAATACGTGCAGCGCACGCCGAGCGCGCCCGTGAACCCCCGCATGATGTCGACGAGGGTGTCGCGGGGAATGTCGCGCGGCAGCACCTGCAGGTTCTCGAAGCGCTCCGGAATCTGGGCGCCGAGTGAGGAAGCGGCTGCGAATGCGGCGAAGACCACCAGCGTCGCGGCCGCAAAGCGAAGGAACGGGCGAACGGCCATCTGTCTCTCTGGTTGAGGTGACCCGACCGAGGGGGAAACTACGCGTCCCGGGGCATTCGTCACTACCTTCGGTGCTGATGCAATTCCACGAGCCGCCGCGGTTTCCGCGCGGGTTCCGCTGTGCCAGTCGAAACGTCGGTCTCAAACCCGAGGCGCGCGACCTCGCGCTCTTCGCCAGCGACGTCGATGCTGCCGCCGCAGCCGTGTTCACGCGGAATCAGTTTCCCGGCGCTCCCGTCATCCTCGGCCGCGAGACGATCCGGCGCGGTGTGCTGCGCGCCATCGTCGTGAACAGCAAGGTGAGCAATGTCGCGACCGGGGCTACCGGCGTCGAGCACGCGCGCAGGATGGCCGCGGCGGCGGCGAAGGAGGTCGGTAGCGCGGCCGACCGGGTGCTCGTGAGCTCGACCGGCGTCATCGGCGTTCCGCTCCCCATCGAGAAGATCGAGCGCGGCATCGTCGGCATGTCCGGCGAGCTGCAGGATGATCCGTTGCTTGGCGCACAGGGGATCATGACGACCGACACGCATCCCAAGGCGTTGTCGACGAGCGTCGCCGGAGGCGGGGCTGGTGGAGACGCGACCATCACCTGGGTCGCGAAAGGCGCGGGGATGATCGAGCCCAACATGGCGACGATGCTGAGCTACATCTTCACCGACGCCGCCTTCGAAGCCCCGGCGCTCGACCGCATGATCCGCCAGGCGGTGCACGTGTCGTTCAACATGCTGTCGGTGGACAGTGACACGAGCACCTCCGACAGCTGCGTCATCATGGCGAACGGACGCGCCGGCACGGTCGACGAGCGCGTATTTCTTTCGGCGCTGACCGCGGGGTGCATCCGGATGACCGAGATCCTGGCGCGCGACGGCGAGGGCGCCACGCGGCTGCTCCGCGTCACCGTGCGCGGCGCGCGCGACGACCCTGATGCCAGGCGCATCGCGAAGACCATCGTGAACTCGCCGCTGGTCAAGACGATGGTGCACGGCGCCGATCCCAACGTCGGCCGGATTCTGATGGCGATCGGTAAATGCATCGACTGCAGCATCGCGCCCGCGAAGACCGCTGCGTCGATCAACGGCTACGACGTCGTGCGCAACGGGGAACGCGTCGACTTCGACGACGCCATCGTCCGCGCCGCACTCGCGGCAACGACCATCGATCTCGCGGTCGAGGTCGGCGTCGGGATGGCGTCCGCCACCGCATACGGCTGCGATCTGTCCAGAGGGTACATCGAGGAGAATGCCGCCTACTACTCTTCGTGATCGATGACTGAAGACAACGGAAACGTCCTCTCCGAGATCGATCCGACGTCCGTGCGACGCGTTCACCTGGTCGGCGTCGCGGGGACCGGGATGGGCGCCTTCGCCGGCATGCTGAAGGCGGCAGGGTACGTCGTGACCGGCAGTGACGAGAACGTCTACCCACCCATGAGCGACATGCTGCGCGAGTGGGCGATCGAGGTGTTCACGCCGTACGCTCCCGAGAACCTCGATCGCGCAAGTCCGGATCTGGTCGTCATCGGGAACGTGATCAGGCGCGTGAACCCGGAAGCAACCGCGGTGCGCGAGCGCGGGTTGAAGCAGATGAGTTTCCCGGCGTCGTTCGGGTCGTTGATTCTCGCCGGAAAGCACAGCGTGGTCGTCGTCGGAACGCATGGGAAGACAACGGCGTCCGCGCTGATGGCGCATGTGCTCGTGGAGGCCGGGCTCGATCCGACCTTTCTCGTCGGCGGGGTGACGGTCAACTACGGCGGCAACTTCCGACTCGGCAAGGGAAAGCACGTCGTCGTCGAAGGTGACGAGTACGACACGGCGTACTTCGACAAGGGTCCCAAATTTCTGCACTACCGCGCCAGAACCGCGATTCTCACGAGCATCGAGTTCGACCACGCGGACATCTACCGCGACATGGCGCACTACGAATCGGCGTTCGAGCGCTTTGGCGAGACTCTGCCTGGCGACGGCGTGCTCTGCGTGAGCGCGTCGTATCCCCGCGCGGTCGCCATCGCGAGAGCGTCGGCGCAAGCGAAGGTCGTCACCTACGCCGTGAACGGCAAAGCGGACTTCCGCGCGGACCGCGAGACCTTCAATGCCGAAGGCGCGCACTTCACGATCCGCGGGCTGAAGCACAAGGAAACGCGCGTGCTCCTCCCGATGTCTGGCTACCACAACATCGAGAACGCGACTGGGGTGTTCGCCGCCGGCCGCGCCCTCGGATTGTCACGCGAGACCATCGCGAAGGCATTTCGAACGTTCAGAGGTGTGAAGCGCCGCCAGGAGCCGCGTGGCGAGATCGGCGGGGTGCTCGTGCTGGATGATTTCGCCCATCATCCCACTGCGGTGCGCGAAACCATCGAGGGGATCCGGCAGCGCTTTCCCGAGCGCCGTCTCTGGGCGGTGTTCGAGCCCCGGTCGAACACCAGCCGCCGCAACATTCACCAGGACGACTACATCACCGCGCTCGCGAACGCGGACCTCGTGACCATTCGTGAGCCGGAACCGCACGACAAGGTCCCGGCGGATCAGCAGCTCAACGTCGGCAAGATCGTGACCCAGCTCAATTCGCGGGGCGTCATCGCCGACGCCGCGCCAGAAGTCGAGAAACTGGTCGAGCGCGTGTCCGAAAACGCACGACCGAACGACCTGCTGCTCGTCATGAGCAACGGGTCGTTCGGCGGCTTCATTCCTTCAGTGATGGAGCGCCTGAAGGCCCGCTACGGTAACTAGGACCGCCGGTCGCCGTCGCCGAACTCGTCCGGCCGTTCGAAGTCGCTCTTGTCGCGTTTCTCTTCGCCGGGATACGGCTGCTCAGCGGACTTGCCGCGACCTTCCCCTTCCTGCTCCGGCTGAGGCAGGCGCGTGTGTCCGCTGTGTTTTTCTTCCTCGCTCAGGTTTTCGTCGAGATAGCTCGGTTTCTCAGACATTCGGCTCCTCCATGGAAAGCTCATATGGACGAGCAGCGACTGTGCCAGTGGAGATGTAACGGCGCCGTTAGCAGTTTACGGCCTCCACGACGGTATGCGTCCCGTCGTCCACGGCGCTCCAGCCGCTTCTGCGGCATCCTCGATCCGACGGAGCTCGGTCTCGACCAATGGTCTGAGCTGCGCCAGAATCTTCTCGAATTCCGCGGAGACGATGTCGTACTGCCGGCGCTGGGTGTTCGTCGGCGCGTCGAGCGTGTTGGACCACAGGCCGGTGGTGATCCCGTTCAGGCGTTTGAGCAGCGAGGGTGGCGTGGCCTCCTGACGACGCGACAGGGTGGCATCCCCGGAGAGCAACATCTGGATGTCCCGCAATCTGCGCTCGAGGGCGCGCGCGTCGGTCGCCAGACGATCGTCGGCGACCGACGTCTGGTCGATCGCTCGCTGCAGCGCTTCGACTCGCGTGAGCGTCTCGTTCAGCAGCGAGCTGGTTCCCATGGCCGCGCGCTGC
>JBOHTL010000077.1:0-4353 GCA_050733735.1 Gemmatimonadaceae bacterium | reverse complement strand
CTCGTGAGATCAAGCTGAACGGCGGTGAATGCCGGGTGGCCGCGGTCGATCTGCGCGACTTCAATGCGGTCGCGAACGCGCTCTCCGGCGTGCAAGCGGAGGTCCTGGTGAACAACGCCGGCATCGGGCCGATGAAGCCCTTTCTCGAGCTCACCGTCGACGAGTGGCACTCGATGGTCGACGTGAACTTCAACGCGCTGTACCATGTCACGCGAGCCGTGCTGCCCGGAATGATCCAGCGCGGCCGCGGCCATGTCATCGTGATCGGATCGATCGCCGGCAGGAGCGCATTCATCGGCGGTACCTGTTACGGCGGGACCAAGCGAGCCGTACAGGGATTCGTCGAGTGCCTCAACCTCGAGGTCCGCGATTACGGGGTGAAGGTGTCAGTGGTGAACCCCGGCTCCATGGCCACCGAGTTCGCCGTGCGAGAAGACCCGAGCTGGATGCTGAGCGCCGAGGAGGTCGCCGAGAGCGTGGCGCATGTGATCGACACGCCGCGCGATGTTCTGGTGCACTCGATGGAGATCCGGGCGCTGACGCCGAGAAAGAAGGTTTGACCGTTTCACCTAGAAACGCCTTCTAGCTCCAACCCGCGCAACGCTTTACTTTGCCCGCGTGGGCATGACATCGTTCGTCACCGGGGAACGCCTCCAGTCCGTCCGGCTGGATGGCGGTGGTGTCGGTGTCCGCGAGCTCATGGCGGTGCGCGAGATCGCGCAGGCCTTCCTGACCGCGGAGCGTCCCGGAGAGGTCTTTCAGCTCGCCCTCGACCGCGTTGCCCCGATCGTCGGCTCGACGTTCGCATGCATCTATCTGGTCGACGAATCGTCGGAAGTCATGCGGCTCCAGGCGGTGCATAACTGGCCGGAGCGGTATTCCGCATTCCTCGGCGACATGCGCGTGCGTCTCGGCTCCGGCCCCAGCGGCAGCGCGGCGCGTGAACGCAGGATCATCGAAGTGCCCGACGTCTTCGCCGACGCCACGCTGGCGGACTGGCAGGAAGTCGCCGCGGAGCTGGGGTTCAAAGCGCTGGTGGCGCTGCCGCTGCAGACCCCGACGGGGGTCCTCGGTGCCGTCACCTTCTACTTCGCGTCGTCCGCCAGTCTGACCGGTGAGGCGCGCGGACTGCTGCGTCTCGTTGCGGACCAGCTGGCTGCGACCGCCGAAAAGTCGCGTCTGATCGAAGATCTCACGCGAGCCAACGCCGCGCTGCAGACCGGCAACGTCGAGCTGGAAAGGCAGTACGCCGCCGTCGTCGAAGCCCGCCGGCTGCAGGACGAGTTCATGTCGAACCTCTCCCACGAGCTTCGCACGCCGCTCACCGCTGTCATGGGCTATCTGTCGCTCATGGAAGAAGGACTCGGCGGACCGATCACCGACGAGCAGCGCAGGACGATCGTGGAGATGAAGGCGTCGAGCGAGAAGCTGCTTCACATGATCGGCGACCTGCTCGAGCTCACCGCGCTGAAGCGCAACGATATCCCCTGCCAGATCACGGAGTTCGATCCGCGCGAGCCGCTGCGCGCCGCCATCAAGGCGACGAACGGCCGGAAAGCGGGCGTCGAGCTCATCGTCGAGGAGGGCGCACAGCCGCCGCGGATGCGGAGCGACATCCGCAAGGTCGCGCGTCTCCTCGCCGCACTTCTGAACAACGCGTTCAAGTTCACGGAGCGCGGTGAGGTTCGGGTAAGCGTTCGCTCCACGGGCACGGCGATCGTGTACCGTTTGGCTGACACCGGAGTGGGCATCTCGGCCGCGGCGCAGCGCTTCGTCTTCGAGGAGTTCCGCCAGGAAGATGGCTCTGCCACGCGACGGTATGGCGGCTCGGGGCTGGGACTCGCCCTGGCGCGCCGCCTGGCCACCATTCTCGGCGGAGACATTCGCTTGTCGTCCGAGAGGAGCAAGGGCTCTATTTTTGAAGTAGAGCTTCCCCTCGTGATGGAGCCGCCACATCGCCATGCAACAACGCACTCTCCAGGAACACCTCACGACGATCGCGCCGGATGACGTTCTCGCGCGCGCGAAGAAGTTTTTCGCGCATCGCAATCCCCTGTACGCGGCGTTCATCGACAAGGAAGGACCCGGATTCATCACGCTCCGCGGTCAGGGCGGCGAGGAGATCGCGATAGCCGCCGCGCCGAAGGACGGCGCCACCCTCGTTACCGGATCGACTTACCTGTTCGAGATGCAGCTCGCGCGATTCTTTTCCACCCTGCCGCGCGTGGAGGCGAAGACGGCATGAGCGTCGCTTTCGTCCGTCAGCTGCGGGCCAGACGGCTGCCCCTCGAGTTGGGCCCGCCCGGGCCGGAAAGCGTCTCCTTTCGCGTGCAGGCCGCCGAACATTGGGACGCCATACGTGTCATCGCTCCTCAGGACATGACCGTCGGAGAGCTGAAGAATCGAATGCTCGCCACGTTTTACCCGGACTACGAGTATCCGGACGAGTTCGTTTTCAAGCTGCGCGGCTGGGAGATGCTCGACGAGAACGCACCGATCGGCCAGAGCGGCATCGCCAACGGCTCGATCATTCTGCTGGGAGACCGCCGGCGCCGGCCCGTGCGCTAGCACGGGATGATTCCCGTCGCGTTCGTCTCCCACTCCGACTGCGGCCGGCACGATACGGGGTGGGGCCATCCGGAGCACGTTGGCCGGATTCGGGCGATTCCGCGCGCGCTGCGTGAGGATGTCGACCTCTTTCAGGCGCTCGTGCACGTGGAGGGACGCAGCGCTACGGAGGATGAGATCGCGCTGGCGCACGATCGCGAGTACATCGCGTTCGTTCAGCAGGTCGTCGCGGCGGGAGGCGGCCACCTCGACGCGGATACCGTCACCAGTGAAGGCTCGTGGGACGCGGCCACGGCGGGGCTGGGATGCGTCCTGGACGCGATCGACATGTCCCTCGACGGACGCGCCCTCCGCTCCTTCTGCGCGGTGCGTCCGCCCGGTCACCATGCTCTTCGCGATCGCGCGATGGGATTCTGTCTGTTCGGCAACGTCGCCATCGGGTCGCACTACGCGCGTGGACGGCACCGGTTGGAGCGGATTCTCATCGTCGATTGGGACGTGCATCACGGCAATGGGACGCAGGCGCTCGTCGAGCACGACGCGGACATCCACTTCATCTCGATGCACCAGTGGCCCTGGTATCCCGGAACCGGCGCCGCGGCCGACCGCGGTCCGCACCAGAACGTGTGGAATGTCCCGATGCGGGCGAATCTCGCTCCGCAGGCGTATATGGACGCGCTCCGGCGGGCGATCGACGAGGCGACGGCCGGCTTCCGTCCCGACCTGGTCTTCATCTCCGCCGGCTTCGACTCGCTCAAGGGAGACCCACTCGGAGGCTTCACCCTCGAGATCGATCACTTCGTGGTCCTCACGAACGAGATATGTCAGCGCGCCGCAACGTGGTGCGGGGGCAGGGTGGTGAGCGTCCTCGAAGGCGGGTATGCGCCCGATCGCGTGGCGCAAGCGACCGTGGCGCATATGCGGGCGCTCGCGGAAATGGCTACCTTCGGGGCATGACACAGCCCGCCAACGCCGTGGCGGACCGTTCAAAGCCGGCGATTCTCTATGTGGACGCCGATGGCAAGCTCCGGCGCGATCTCACGATTGCCGAGCTGGCGAATGTCATTCGCGGTGGCCCGGGCGAGCTCTGGGTGGACATGCACGTCACCAGCCGCCAGTGCGTCGCGATGCTGGATAACGTGTTCGCGTTCCACCCGCTGGCCATCGAGGACGCGCTCAATCCGGTCAGCCGGGTCAAGGTCGACGAATATCCAGGCTTCCTCTTCGCCATCATTCGCGGGGTGCGCTTCGTTCCAGAGACGGAGGACCCGTACGATCTCGAGACATTCAACCTGTCGTTCTTTCTGGGGCCGAACTACGTCGTGACGGTGCACGGCGAGGACAGCACGAGCAGTGACGCCGTGATGGATCGGGTGCTCCGGCATCCGGAGCTGCTGCAGCGCGGCGCGGAGCGGGTGATGCATGCGGTCATGGACGCGGCCATCGACGCGTACTTTCCGCTCCTGGACCAGATCGACGATTTCATTCACAAGGTGGAAGAGCGCGTGTTCGACAACTTCGACCAGGCCGCGCTGCAGGATATCTTCCAGGTGAAGCGGCTCGTCCTCACACTGCGCCGGCACCTCAGCCCACAGCGCGAAGTGTTCAACGTGCTGTCGAACCGTCCGACACCGCTGCTCGCTCCGGATTCCCAGGTGTATTTCCGCGACATCTACGATCACAACCTGCGCATCAACGAATCGCTCGAGACCTATCGCGATCTGCTGGGCAGCACGCTCGACAGCTTTCTCACGCAGGTCTCGAATCGACTCGGCAGCGTCACCA
>JBOHTL010000076.1:0-19559 GCA_050733735.1 Gemmatimonadaceae bacterium | reverse complement strand
TAGCATGGCGGAACGATTCTGGAGTCGCCATGGACGATCGGTCGCTATACGCGACGATTCTCGGGTTGAGTCAGCCGTGGGGCGTTGAGCGCGTGGAAGTCCGATCGGCTGAGCGGGCGGTGCATGTGTGGGTGAAGGAAGCCGAAGGCACCCAGTTCACGTGTCCGGAGTGTAGCGGGGTCGCTCTGATCTACGATCATGTGGACCGACAGTGGCGCCATCTCGATACATGTCAGTTCACGACGCAGCTGCACGCCGGCGTTCCGAGAGTGCGGTGTGCGACCCACGGCGTGAAGACGATTCGCGTGCCGTGGGCCGAACGCCATTCGCATTTCACGCTCTTGTTCGAACGGCTGGCCATTGCCTGGTTGCGGGAAGCGACGCCGGCCGCCGTCGCGCGGCAGCTCGGGCTGACGTGGGAACAAGCGAACGGCATCGTCGAGCGCGCCGTGCGCCGCGGACTGGCGCGACGGCCGACGGCGGCGGCCACGCGGATCGGCATCGACGAGCATTCGTATCTCAAGCCCCATCAGTACGTGACGATGGTCGTCGATCTGGATCGCAAGGTCGTGTTGGACGTGGCCGATCATCGTCGCGAGGAGACGCTCGAGCCCTATTTCCGCGGGCTGACCTCCGAAGAGCGTGCCGCGATTCAGGCGATCGCGATCGATATGTGGGATCCGTACTTGAAGACGATTCGCGCCTGGGTGCCCGGCGCGAATCACAAGGTGGTGTTCGACAAGTTCCACGTCATGCGCATGGCGACGTTCGCGGTCGACGCGGTGCGAGCGCGAGAGCAAAAGGTCCTGCGCGCGCGTGGCGATCAGCGACTCACCGGGACGAAGTATCTCTGGCTCAAGAATCCCGCGAATCTGGATCGCCTCAGCGCCGCAGCGCGGTTCCAGTTCCGGCAACTGAAACAGAGCTCGCTGAAAGCGGCACGAGCCTGGGCGATCAAAGAATCCTTTCGCCAACTCTGGGAGTATCGCTCCGTCGCGGCGGCGCGAGCGTTTGTCAGGCGCTGGATGGCCTGGGCGAAGCGATCGCGTCTCCGTCCCATCGTCTACTTTGCCGGCATCATTCACCGGCGTCTCGCGAACATCCTGACCTACCTGACCCACCGTATCACGAACGCGGTGAGCGAAGGCCTGAATGCGAAGATCCAGTGGATCAAATACTCCTCGCGCGGCTTCCGAAATCGTGAGCGATTCAAGCTCGCGATTCTCTTTCATCTTGGTGGTCTCGATCTGGAACCGCGGGTTTGATTTCGCTCTCGATCCATTCCAATCCCGGAAGAGCCAGCAGTATTAACCAGGGACCGTCACACGGCGACCGCGGCCTTCGCCAGCGTCCCGTGGAAGACCTGCAGTGCCAACTCGACTTTTCCGAACGGCGCCGAGACCTGCACGCCCTGCACGCTCGCACGCACGCGATCCAGCATCTCGCGCGCGATCGCGATCCCTTCCGCCACGGCGTGCTCCTTCGACTTGTCGTTTGCCCGTCGCATCCGCGCGATGATCTCGTCCGGGACGGTCACTCCGGGAACCTCGTTCGCGAGAAATTCCGCGTTCCGCACCGACACGAGCGGCCAGATGCCGGCGATCACGGGAATGCGAACGTGTTCGATCGTCTTCAGGAATTGTTCGAGCTGCGCGGGATCGAACACCGGCTGCGTGATCGCGAACTCGGCGCCGGCGTCCACCTTCCACTCGAATCGCTTGATCTCGTGTGCCGGATCGATCGCCGCGGGATTCACCCCGACGCCGATCACGAAGCAGGTCGGCTTCCCGATCGAGTTGCCCCCGGGATCCTGACCGCGATTCAGATTGGCGACCAGGTTCGTGAGACCGATCGCATCGATGTCGAAAACGGCCGTCGCGTCGGGATACGGCCCCATCTTCGGCGGATCGCCCGTGATGAGGAGCATGTTGCGCAGGCCGACGGCCGACGCCCCCAGCAGATCGCTCAGCATGCCCAGCAGATTGCGATCGCGACACGCGTAATGCGTCACGGTCTCGATGCCGACCTGCTGCTCGATGATCACGCTGGTCAGGAGCGCCCCCATGCGACTCTGGGCGCGGGGGCCGTCGGGCACGTTCACGGCGTCGACGCCAGCATCCTTGAGCTTTCGGACGTCTGTGAGCATGCGCGACGCGTCGACGCCGCGAGGTGGAACGATCTCCACGCTCGTGACGAACTCGCCCGTCGCGATCTTTTTTCCCCATCGGGAGCGATCGGTCAGCGGGAGTGGCTCGACGGGCGCCGTCGCGTCAGCGCTTCGGCGCTTCGGCGCTTCGGCGAGCTGTGCGTGACTTGCCTCCGCCGATATCACGCGCGGCGCCAGCGGCCGAACCCCTTCGACGATCGCCTTGATGTGTTCCGGGGTCGTGCCACAGCAGCCACCCACCACCCGCGCGCCGGCCTGGACGAGGTGACGCGCGTATGTCGCCATGTACTCGGGGCTCGCCATGTACATGCTCCGGCCGCCGACGTCGCGCGGCATGCCGGCATTGGGCTGCGCGCTGAGCTTCTTCTTGGTGTGCGGCACCATCTTCTCGATCGCCTCGAGAATGATCTGCGGGCCGACGGAGCAGTTCAGGCCAATGACGTCCGCGCCCCAGTTGTCCAGCGAGCGCGCGATGTCTTCGGGGGTGGCGCCGTAGGGGCTGAGTCCATCCGCGCCGATCGTCATCTGCGCGATGAGCGGCGTGGATGGTGAGACGTCGCGCGCCGCCTTCATCGCCTGCTCGATCTCGTGCAGATCGGCGAACGTCTCCAGCAGAAAGACGTCGGCTCCTCCCTCGTGCAGCCCTTCGAGCTGTTCCCGGAAAAAGCCCCGTGCTTCGTCCATGCTCGTCGGACCGAACGGCTCGATGCGCACACCGAGCGGGCCGACCGCGCCCGCTACGAGCACGGGACGACCCGCGTCCTCCGCAACGTCCTTCGCAAGCGCGGCCGCGGCGCGGTTGATCTCGCGAACCTGCGTCTCGAGACCGTACTGGGTCAGCTTCACGCGGTTGGCGCCGAAGCTGTTGGTCTCGATGATCTCCGCGCCCGCCTTCACGTACGCCCGATGAATCTTCCTGATGAGGTCGGGTGCGCGGAGGTTCAGCTCATCGTAGCACTGATTGATGAAGACGCCTTCGTTGTACAGCATGGTGCCCATCGCGCCGTCGAAGACGCTGATGCGCGCCGGGTCGAGAAGACGCTCGAGCACCGCGTTGCTCATCCGACCCCTCCGGCCACCGCCCGCTTCGCGACGGCTCCGTTGGAGGTCTCCGCGGCCGCGTCGGGGCGATCGCCACCGGTGCGCACCGCGTAGTACTTGGCCTCCGGATGGTGCACGATGATGGCCGCGGTGCTCTGCTCGGGCACGAGCTGGAACGCCGACGTGAGTGTCATTCCGAGCTCGCGTTCCGCCGGGAGGATCTTGAAGAGCGTGCCGTGGTCCTCGAGCTCGGGGCACGCTCCGTATCCCCACGAGTAACGTTTCCCGCGGCCCGGCGGAACGCCAAGCTCGTGGCGGATGCGACGATGCAGCCATTCGGCGACCGCTTCCGCGGTCTCGACGGCCAGACCGTGGACGTAGTACGCCTCGCTGTACTCGCCGGCGGTCTGGAGCTCGTCGAACCTGCGGGTTGCGTCGTCGCCGACGGTGACGACCTGGAAAGCGACGACGTCCACGTCGCCCGACTCGAACGAACGGAAATAATCCGCGAGGCAGAGCCGCTCGCGGCCATCTTGCCTCGGGAAATGGAAACGCGCGATCTCGGTGAGCGATCCGTCGCGCTCGTACGCCCCCGGATCGAACACGACGACGTCGTTGGCGCGTGACTGCACCGGAAAGAAACCATACACGGCGCGCGGGTGCAGCCAGTGCTCGCGTTTTGCCTGCTCCTTGAGACGCTGGAGCGCCGGCTCGAACACCTCGCGCACCGTTTTTTCATACTCCGGTCCCGATCCGCGACCTCCCCATTGGAGGCGATACAACTCGTCGAGGTCGAGGACGTCGAATACCTCGTCGATGGGAATGTCGTGGAGCGTTCGTGTCCCGAAAAATGGCGCCGCGGGGATCGGATGATCGCTCGACACGTTGCTGCGCGCGCCCGCGTCGTCCCCCACGGCGATGTCCTTTCCGACAACGGTGCGCAGGAAGACATCCTTCTTCGCGTCGTCGAGGGATTTCGCGACGAATCGCGCGCGCTCGTCGGCATTCTGAAGCCGGTCCATGGTCTCCAGTCCTTCGAACGCGTCCTTGCAGTAGAACACGCCGGGCTCGTACGCGCGCTCTCCGTCGACGAACAACGCGCGTCGCCCGAAGCGTCGGTTGATCGCGGCGCCGCCGATCATCACCGGGAACGTGAGGCTGCGCTTGTCCAGCTCCTGAACGCACAGCGGCATCTGCTTCGACGTTGACACGAGCAGCGCGGACAGCCCGATCGCGTCCGCCCCGACCTCGACGGCTTTCTCGATGATCGTGTTGACCGGGACCTGCTTGCCAAGGTCGTATACCGTGTAGCCGTTGTTCGAGAGGATCGTATTGACCAGCGACTTGCCGATGTCGTGGACGTCGCCGTAGACCGTGGCGAGCACGACTTTCCCCTTGGTGAAGCCCTCCGCGCGCTCGAGGAACTGCTCGAGATGCTTCACCGCCTTCTTCATGACCTCGGCGCTTTGCAGCACGAACGGCAGAATCAGCTCACCCGCGCCGAACTTGTCTCCCACCTCCTTCATGGCGGGGAGCAGCACGTCGTTCAGCACGCGCACCGGTTGCTCGCGCACTCCCGCCGCGTCAAGCGCCGCTTCGATGCCTTCCTTTTTCCGGTGCACGACCATCCAATGCACCTTCTGGTCGATGGTCATGCCTGCGGTCGGGTCTTCCTTCTCCGCGCCCGCTGGCGTCGTGCCCTTGCGTCCCTCGAAATGCTCGATGAACCGTTGCAGGGCATCCGGACGCCGATTGAAGATCAGATCGTCCGCCAGCCTTCGTTCTTCCTCGTCGATCTCCGCGTACGGTTTGACGTGCGCCGGATTGACGATGGCCATGTCGAGCCCCGCTTCCACGCAATGGTGCAGGAAGACGGAATTCAGCACGGCGCGCGCCTCGGGCGAGAGCCCGAAGCTGACGTTCGACACACCGAGCGACGTATAGACCCCCGGCAACTCGCGCTTGATCAGCTTGATGCCTTCGATCGTCTCGACAGCGGAGCTCACCCACTCGGCGTCGCCCGTCGCGAGCGTGAAGGTGAGGTCGTCATAGATGAGATCTTCCGAGACCAGTCCATACTCGCCGACAACGATGTCATGGATCTTCTTCGCGACTTCGAGCTTACGCTCACGCGTCTTCGCCATGCCGTGCTCGTCGATCGTGAGCGCGACGAGCGCCGCGCCGTGCTTCTTCGCGAGCGGAACGACCTTGTCGATGCGCTCGCGGCCGTTCTCCATGTTGATGGAGTTGATGATCGCGCGACCGGGAATGTGCTCCAGCGCCTTCTCGATGACCGACGCCTCGGTCGAATCGATCATGACGGGCGCTTCGACGCTCATGGACAGCAGCTTCACCACCTTCGACATCTGCTCGGCTTCATCCGCGCGTTCCGTGAGCGCAACACATACGTCAAGGACATGCGCCCCGCTCTCGACCTGTTCTTTCGCGACGTCGAGCACGCCTTCGTAGTCGTCGGCGAGGAGCAGCCGCTTCACCTTCCGGGAGCCCTGCGAGTTCACGCGCTCGCCGATGAGCAGCGGCGGCGGATCCTGACGCAGCGTCGTCGCGCGCATCGCGCTCGAAACTGACGGCACAGCCGAACGACTGACGGCCTCCGACGTCGCGCGTGGTTTGACCGCCTGCACGATCTCCTGAAGATGCTCAGGCGTCGTGCCGCAACAGCCGCCAACGATGCGGACCCCGAACTGCGCGACGAACTCGCCGAGCATGTCGGCCATCGGCTTCGGCTCCAGCGGATACACCGCGTCGCCGGTGCCCGTGTTGAGCGGCAGGCCGGCGTTCGGGATGCATGAGATCGGCCGCGTCGCATGCGACGTGAGATACCGGATCGGCTCGCGCATGTGCTCTGGGCCCGTCGAGCAATTCAGTCCGATGACGTCCACGCGCAACGACTCGAGCGTCACCAGCGCGCTGGCCACGTCGGTGCCCAGAAGCATCCGGCCGCTCGTGTCGAGCGTCACCTGCGTCTGAATCGGCACGCGGAAACCGAGATCGCCGAAGAGCCGCTCGAAGCCGGCGACCGCCGCCTTGACCTCGAGAATGTCCTGCGACGTTTCGACCAGGAGAACGTCGACGCCGCCTTCGATCAGCGCCTTGGCCTGCGCGTAGAACGTGTCCTCCAGCGCCTTGAAGGTGATCTGAGACAGAACCGGGTCGCTGCTGGATGGAAGCATTCCGGTCGGTCCGATGGACCCCGCCACGAATTTCGGATGACCGGGGCTCTCGAACTTCGCGCACGCGGCACGGCCGAGCTGCGCGGCGCGCACGTTCAGCTCGTGCGTCTTCTCTTCGATTCCCCACTCGCGCAACCGGTGCGGCGTCGACTGAAAGGTGCAGGTCTCCACGACGTCGCATCCAACGGCCAGGAACGACTCGTGAATCCCCTGGATGACGTCGGGACGCGTGAGCACGAGGTGGTCGTTGCACCCTTCCAGCGACTTCCCGCCGAAATCCTCAGGCGTCAGGTGGTGGCGCTGAATGTTGGTTCCCATCGCGCCGTCGTATACAAGGACGCGCTCGCGCAGCGCGTCGAGATAAGCAGACTTGATCGGTAGTGATTTCATCTGATACAAAAGAAAAAGACCCAAACGCATGGGCGCCGGGCCGGACGCTTTAGCAGTTTGTTTAACGTGGCCGCAAGTTGCCGTTAAATCGCCACGAGCTCAGTTGTACCTCAGACGTTAGTGCATGGCGGGCGTAACGGCAAGACGCGGGCGAGAAGGCGAGAAGCCGGCAAGGCGATCCGCCTCTTCGTCTGTTCGCCTCCTGGCCTCCTCGCCGGCTGTCAGAACGCCTGCTGTTCCGGCGGCGTCTGTCGTCGCGATCGTCCCGTCGCGCGCACGCGCTCGCTGACCCGCTGAACCAGCGCGATCAGCCGATTGCGCTCCAGCGGCAAAGCGAGATCGGCCATCACCGCGCGCTGCAATGTGGGCGGAATCACGGGCCGATCGCCGGAGCTGCCGTGAAACAGCACCAGGGCGCCTCCCGGAGAAAGCTGGATGGCCAGCGCATCGGAGCTCGCTTCAGCGGCCAGCGCGCTGTCGATGACCGCCAGCAGCGGCGGGTCGCTCACGGCGCCTTCACGAGCATCGTGCAGTGACAGGGCGACACGAGGCGTGTAGCCGAGAGCCGCGAACGACTGTGCGAGCCCTTCGAGCAGCGCGGCGTCTTCGCCGACGAGCAGAACATTCATTACGGCTCCCTGGAAATGCGTCAATGAGCTACGAGACGTCGGACGCGATCCTCGGTGATGCCCGTGAGCTCCACGATCTTCGATCGCGAGCTCGAGCCGACAATTATTGTAATGTGACGCCTCGCGATTCCGAAAGTGCCCGCGAAAATTCCACGAGCGCTGTCGCGGTCGGCACGATTCGTGGCATTCCGCGTCACCGCAGATTCAACACCGCGCCCTGGATGATGACGAGCAGGATGTACGCCACGAGTGGCGTGATGTCCACCGGACCGATGGTGGGAATGATTCGTCGCAGCGGCGCGAGCATCCACTCGGTCAGGACAAACGACCAGCGAATCCACTTCGACCAGGGCGAGATCTGAAACCAGGATGAAATCACGCGAACGATCAGTGCGATGCGCAGCAGCGTGAACGCCCATGCGACGAGCATCATCGCGAATCGCCCGGGAGAGCTGACGCCGAACGCGACTCTGGAGAAGAAGTCGTCGAGGACATTGAGCAGCGCGATGAACAGCAGCCCTCCCACGACCACCACGCCCAGGGCCCACCAGGGCGCGGACGAAGGCAGGCCACCGCGCCGAACGACGCGGCGTTCGATCGGTGCCAGCAGGGGATCGATGTACCGCCGGGCGAATCGTGCGGCTCCACTGAATGGCTGGATGCGGCGCGTCCGAACCGCCCAGTCCACGACGGCGACCAGGGCGACGACCACGGCCAGCCAGAAAACCACCAGCTTGACGACGTCGACGAAGGCAGCGTAGCCGGCGAACGCGGAGTCCATGTCGGCAATCTACCGGGTGACGAGCAGAATCACGCCGCTGGTGAGGCCGATCACTACGACTGTGCCACGAACCAGCTCCTGCGGCACTCGCTGCGCCGTCCGCGACCCCAGGTATCCCCCCGATATGGCGCCGATCGCCATCGCGAGCGCCACCGGCCAATTCACCAGACTCGTGAACGCGAACATCGCCGCTGCCACCGCGTTCATGCACAGCCCACCCCAGTTCTTCAGCCCATTCATACGATGAATGTTGTTCATGCCCATGAAACCGAGGGCAGCGAGCATCAGGATTCCAACGCCGGCGCCGAAGTAGCAACCGTAGATCGCCACCAGGAACTGGTACGCCAGCACGGACCACGGAGGCCACTGGCTCGTCAGCTCCGTGTCCGATCGCGGATCGGCAACGGCATGACGCCGAAGCCACCGCACGAGCGGTCGTTGGATCATGAACAGCACCGTCGCTCCGAGGACGAGCCAGGGGACGATGACGTCGAAGCGCTCGGCGGGCGTGCGAAGCAGCAGCCATGCGCCGGTGACGCCGCCGAGTAGACTCGGCAACGCAAATCCAACGGCCCAGGGACGCGCGCCTCGTAACTCATCGCGGTAGCCCCACATGCTTCCCAGGGCACCGGGCCACAACGCGACGGTGCTGGTGGCGTTCGCGTTGATCGACGGGATGCCGAGCGCGACCAGAGCCGGGAAAGTCAGGAGCGTGCCGCCACCAGCGATGGAGTTCATGGCCCCGGCCACCATCGCCGCGAGAACCACGAGAGCGAGCTGTGTGACGGGCAATGTTGCCGGTGGACGGGGACCAATAGATTGCGTGGCGCGCGCGCACGATGCACAAACGCGCGCGAAATACTTCAGGGAGAACGTAGCATGGCCACCACGCAGGCCGCGAAGAAATCAGGCGGCAAGACCGAGACCCGCGACGGCGCATCGGCGGGGGGGGGAGGCACGCTGGACATAAAGGACTCACGAACTGGGAAGAGCTATTCCGTTCCGATTCTCGAACCGGGTACCGAAGGCGACATCACTGTTCGCGCCATGGACCTCCGCCAGATCAAGGTTGAGGCGGACGAATTCGGGCTGATGACGTACGACCCGGCGTTCATGAACACCGCGTCGTGCAAGAGCGCCATCACGTTCATCGACGGCGACAAGGGCATCCTCCGGTATCGCGGCTATCCCATCGAACAGCTCGCGGAGAACGCGACGTTCCTGGAGGTCGCCTGGTTGCTGCGGCACGGCGAGCTGCCGACGCAGGAAGAGTACGACCAGTGGGTGCACGACATCACCTATCACACGTACGTGCACGAGAACATCAAGTCGTTCCTCGGCGGCTTTCGGTACGACGCCCACCCGATGTCCATGCTGTGCAGCTCCGTGGCGGCGCTGTCGTCGTTCTATCCGGAAGCCAAGAACATCCAGGATCCCGCGCAGCGCGAGATCTCCATCATCCGGCTGCTCGCGAAGCTGCCGACGCTCGCGGCATTCTGTTTCCGACATGCGAAGGGACTGCCCTTCATCTATCCCGACAACGACCTGGGGTACGTGGAGAACTACTTGTCCATGGTCGCGCGCATGTCGGAGCCGAAGTACGAGGCGAATCCGATTTTCGTGAAAGCCCTGGAGATCCTGTTCATCCTGCACGCGGATCACGAACAGAACTGCTCCACCAACGCGGTGCGCGCGGTCGGCTCGAGTCATGTGGACCCGTTCTCCGCGGTGGCAGCGGGCATCGCGGCGCTCTATGGCCCGCTGCACGGCGGCGCGAACGAGGCGGTGCTCCGGATGATCCAGGAGATCGGCCATCCGAAAAACGTCGCGACGTTCATCGATGACGTGAAGGGCGGGAAGGGGAGCCGGCTGATGGGCTTCGGCCACCGCGTGTACAAGAGCTACGACCCGCGCGCGAACATCGTGAAGAAGCTTGCGTTCGAGGTGTTCGAGCAGGTCGGCATGGACAAGGATCTCGAGATCGCGCTCAAGCTCGAGGAGGCCGCGCTCAACGACGAGTACTTCGTCTCACGCAAGCTGTATCCGAACGTCGATTTCTACACGGGCCTCATCTATCGCTCGATGGCGTTCCCGACGGACTACTTCACGGTCCTGTTCGCGGTGGCGCGGACGGCGGGCTGGCTGGCGCAATGGGAAGAGATGCTCAACGACAAGGAGCAGAAGATCGCGCGCCCCCGTCAGGTCTACACGGGGCTGCCGCAGCGTGAGTACCGGGGCGCTCTGACCAACAAGTTCCCGCGCTCGCGAAAATAGAGGGCGTCAGAGAACAAACGGCGGATGTGAATTCTCCGAGTTTTACGAATTTGACGAGGCCCCTCCCGGTTGGGAGAGCCTTCTCCTGCGGCATCTTTGTCAGTTCTACGGAGAATTCGGAGAATTCGGATGTGCCGTCGGTGTCCGGCGCGATCTGCAGAGGCTCGCGACAGGGCACTCACCGCAACGCGCGACGCGCGCGGTGCACACCAGCGCTCCCAGCTCCATGATCGCCTGGTTGTGGGTCCACGTCGCCCGGCCGGTCCGGGGAAGCACCGACGCGGCGATTGCCCAGAGCCTCCGCTGGCCACGCGTTGTCCTGAAATCCGCGCGGGGCGCGAACACCCGGCGCAGCACACGTGCGACGTTCGTGTCCACCACCGGCGCGCGGCGCTCGAAGGCAAACGACGCGACCGCGCCGGCCGTGTAGGGACCGATGCCCGGCAAGGCGCGCAGCGTCCCCGGATCCGAGGGCAGCTCGTTCACGCGACGCGACACCGCGTGCAGGTTCCGCGCGCGCGCGTAATAGCCAAGTCCTTCCCAGCTTTCCCGCACACGACGCGGCGGCGCGCTCGCGAGCGCCTCGAGCGTCGGAAAGCGCTCGAGAAACCGCTCGTAGTAATCCACGACGCGAGCCACCTGCGTCTGCTGCAGCATCGCCTCGGACACGAGAACGCGATATGGATCTCTCGTGCGCCGCCAGGGCAGATCGCGCCCATGTGTCCTGAACCAACGCCGCAGTGCGCGACTGAACGCCGTCGCCCGGTCCCGCGGGACGTTCACGGAGTCCAGCTCGGGACCGCCGCGAAAAGCCCGTCGCGAATGCCGACGCGGTGCGCGAGCGACAACCCGATCCCGATGCTCGCGACACCCGCCGCCACGCGCAGCGCGCGCTCGATGCTGAGCGCGCGGGCCGGCTTCAGGCGCGCAGGCAGGGCGATCGCCGTCGTCACGACGGTCATGCCGGCGATGGTGCCCACGCTGAAACACACCAGATACACGGCGGCGGCCATCGACGAGACGGCGGTGCTCAGGAGCAGCAACGCCAGCACTGCGGATCCTGCCAGGCCATGTACCACACCAATGAGCAGCGGCCGCGTCGCCGAGATCTCTCCTTCACGGCGCTTCGCCATCAGCGAGCGAAGCCCAAGACCGACGAGCATGATGGCCACGCCGAACTCCAGCGCGAGCGCGAGCCGGGGCGGCATCGGAAGACGCATGATCACCAGCACGCCGCCGACGAGCAGCACGCTGATCGAGTGGCCGACGCCCCAGCTGGCGCCCAGCACCGCGGCGCGCCACGTGGATCGCGCGCCCGTCGAGATGGTTCCTACCGCCGCGATGTGATCCGCGTCCATCGCGTGCCGCAGACCCAGCGCGAAACCGAGAGTGAGTGCCGGAAGAAGCGTCATTCGGGGTTGGCGTGAAGTTAGCGACGTGTCATCTTGAACGCGCCATGCGGTGCCCGGTTCCTTCGCGACGTCTGCTGCCCGCCGTACTGCTGCTGGTCGCGCCGCTGCTCACGGCCGCTCGCGGCACTGCGACGCTGCCGCATCTCGCGCTCGAACGCAGCGAGCCGGCCGACGCGAGCCGGTTGAGCGCTCCGCCGCGGCAGATTTCGCTCTGGTTCACCGCGAAGCCGCAGCTCGTCTTCTCGCGCATCACTCTCACGGGTCCGGCGGGCGCCGTGCCACTCGACGCCATTGTGGCGGACACGGGGAACATGCTGCGTGCGCCCATTCCGCAGTCGCTCGCCGCCGGCGACTATACGGTCGCGTGGCAGACGGCCAGCGCCGACGGGCATCCGATTCGCGGCAGGTTCACCTTCAGCGTTTCGGCGTCAGCGGCCGTCGATCCGACGCCGTCGCCGGCACCGCCGGCTGCAGAGCGCGCGGACACCGCCGCGTCAGTCGCCGCCGCAGCGGATTCGCCGAGTCCCACCGACTTCCGTTCGGCGAGATGGCTGGAGTTCGTCGCGCTCATCACGATCCTCGGTGCGCTTGGTTTCCGCCACGCCGTTCTCCCTCCGCTCGCTTCTCGCGGCGTACCGACGGCGGACGCCGCCGATCGCGCGCGTCGTCTTGGACAGGGAGCGCTGCTGCTCTATGCGATCGCCGCAGTCGTCCGGCTGTACGGCGAATCGGTCGCGTTGAACGGGCAGCAGCAGGCGCTCGCGCCTGAGGCACTCCTTCCCGTTCTCACACAGACCTCGTGGGGCATGGGATGGTCGACGGGCATCGTTGGCGCGCTGTTGCTCTTCGTCGGATGGACCATCTCGACAAAGAGCGTCACCATCGGCACGCCGCTCGCTCTCACCGGAGCGTTGGGCGTCGTCGCCGCTCCGGCGCTGACCGGGCACGCGGCATCGAGCAGCTCGTTCGTGCTCACGGTCACCCTCGACATGCTTCACGTGCTGGCCGCGGGCGCGTGGATCGGCGGCCTGCTCATGGTGCTGCTGGCGGGCATTCCCGCGATGCGCCGGCTCACGGACGGAAACTCCGATGCCGCGGTGAGCGCACTGGTCCACTCGTTTCATCCACTCGCGCTCTTCTGCGCGCCGATCGTCGTCATCGCCGGACTGGGGACCAGCTATCTCCGCCTCGGCGGCATCGCCCCGCTCACGACCACGCGATACGGCGCGACGCTGCTGGTGAAGCTCGGGCTGTTCGTGCTCGTCGCCGGCGCCGCCCTGTACAACTCGCTGCGCGCGCGTCGCAAGCTCGGCACGCCCGCAGGCACGTCGCATCTGCGTCGCAGCGCCGCGCTCGAGCTGTTCCTCGCGGCCCTCGTGCTCGCGGCGACGAGCGCGCTCGTGACGACGCCGGCGCCCAGTCTGATGGCATCGCCATGACCGCAGCATCAGGAAACATCGCGATGACCGAGAAGATGGCGCCTCCCTGGCCCATCACCTTCGATGACGTCCTGCAAGCGCGCGAGCGGCTCGCGCCGTACCTGATCCAGACCCCGCTCCGGCATTATCCGCTGCTCGACGAGCTGGTCGGCGGCGGCACGTCGCTGTTGATCAAGCACGAGAACCACCAGCCGACCTGCTCGTTCAAAATTCGTAACGGGCTGTCGTTTGCCACCGCCCTGTCAACGGACGAACGCGCGCGCGGCGTCGTCGCGGCATCCACGGGAAATCACGGGCAGGGGGTCGCGTACGCGGCGCATCTGCTCGGCATTCGCGCGACCATCTGCGTGCCGGCGGGGAACAATCCGGAGAAAAACGCGGCGATGCGCTCCTGGGGGGCCACGGTCCACGAAGAGGGACGCGATTATGACGAGGCAGTGAACGTCATGCATCGCCTGGCCCGCGAGCAGGGAATGCATGTCGCGCATTCGACGAACGACACGCGCGTGCTCGCCGGAGCCGCCACGATGAGCTTCGAGATGTTCGAGCAGTCCGGCGGGCTGGACGCGGTCGTCATCGCCGTCGGCGGCGGATCCCAGTGCGTGGGCGCGCTCACCGTCGCGCGCGAGATGGCGCCCGACATCGCCGTGTACGGCGTCCAGACGACGGGAGCATCGGCGGCGCACGACTCATGGCGCGCGCGTGCGCCGATCCGTTGCGAACGCGCCGAGACGTTCGCTGAAGGAGTGGCGACGCGCCAACCGTACGCGCTCACGTACGCGACGCTGTGCGAAGGGCTTTCGGACTTCGTGACGGTGAGCGACGCCGAGCTCGCCGAGGCGATCCGGATCATCCTGCAGCGCACGCACAATCTCGTCGAAGGCGCGGGCGCCCTGGGTGTCGCGGGTTCGCTCAAGCTGCGCGAGAAACTGCGCGGCAAGCGCGTCGGCGTCGTGTTCAGCGGCGCCAACCTCGACACGTCAGTCCTGCGTCGAATCCTCAATCGGGACATCTGACACCCAGGGAATCGAGTTCGGATCGCGGAGGTGGACGAAGACCTGATAGAACGGCTTCGACTCGTCCCAGGCGTCTTCGTCGTCGTAGTCGTTCCACAAGTCGTCCGGCTCACGCTGCGCCATCCACTCCTCGATCAACGCGGCATCATGCTCGATCGCGGCCCGCGTCTCCTCGTCGAGCTCTTCGTCGTCGAACTCGTGGCTCTCCATCGCCTCGCGACCGAGGCGCGCGAGCCGATTGGCGTCCTGCGTCGAGATGTGTTCGGTGGGGATCACCCGCCCGCCCTCGTCGCGCAACTGCAGGCGCATCTCGTCGAGGTGCTCGTTCTCTTGCAGAATCGCGAGCCCGGCGTCGGTGGGAGCCAGCTCCCCCATCCGGTGCTCGGGGATGCAGACATGGTACGACAGCTCGGTGTGCCCGATGAGGATGTCGTTGTTCCAGAGCGAGTAGCGCACGGTCGGTCTCCGATGTAGTGGAGATCCAACCTGGCGGCGACCGGCGCGGCGCGTGGTACCGTTCCGTTGCGCATGACACCCGGGCGTTCCGCGATCGGCTAGGACACTTTGCGGGTTTTGCGGCGCAGGAAGTCCATCAGGATGAACTGGCCGAGCGTCATCGTCGTGGTGAAATACGCTTTGCCGCGGCAGATCTCGGAGACGCGCTTCACGAACTCCACGAGCGCCCGGTCGCGCGCCAGCATGAAGGTGTTGATCATGATTCCACTGCGTCGGCAGACCGCGACCTCGCGCAGCGTCTGGGCGATGACCGTCGTGTCCAGCCCGAACGAGTTCTTGTAGATCTGCCCGTTCGGCATGGTCAGGGCGCTCGGCTTCCCGTCCGTGATCATGATGATCTGCCGCATGTCCTTCTTCTGCGCCAGCAGCAGACGACGCGCGAGCTTCAGTCCTTCCGCGGTGTTCGTGTGGTACGGTCCGACCTGCGCGGTTGCGAGCGTCGCCAGCGGGATCTCTTCGGCAGAGTCGTGGAAGAGCACGACCTTGAGCGAGTCGCCGGGAAACTGCGTGCGAATCAGATGCGTGAGCGCGAGCGCGACCTTCTTCGCCGGGGTGAACCGGTCTTCACCGTACAGGATCATGGAATGCGAGCAGTCGAGCATCAGTACTGTCGCGCACGACGACCGATACTCGGCCTGGTGCACCATCAGGTCCGCGTACTCGAGTGCAATCGGAACGGTCACTTTACCCTGTCGGGCGAGTGCCCGTTTGAGCGTCTCGTTGATGTCGAGATTCAGCGTATCACCGAACTCGTACTGCTTGCTCCAGCCGTCGGTCTCGATGCCGGTCGCCAGATAGGGCGTGTCGTGACTTCCGAAGCTCGACTTGCCGAACGACCCCAGCAGGTTGCGCAGCGTCTTGTAGCCGAGGAAGTCGATGCCTTTCTCGGTGAGCGAGAACTGCACGTCGCGCGCGGCTGCGCGCGCCACGCTCCCCGGCCCCTCCATCTCCTGATGTCCGGCGGGCATCTGCGGCGACTGCGAGACGTTGAGATACCCCTCCTGAACGAGGCGCTTCACGAGATCGTCCAGCATCTTTGCCAGCTGTGCTTCCGATTCCGGCGTCCCTTCGCCACGGAGGGCCTGAAGCATGTCCGGAGTGAACTGATTCGACGCGAGCAACGCGTCGATGATCGCCTGTCGCAAGGCGTCCATCGAGCGATCGTTCTCGTCGCCGAAATCGAATCCGAAGCGCGACGGATCGCCGCCGCCAGCAAACCCCGATTGCAGCAGGAAATCGGCGAGCTTGTCGAGCAGCGCCTGCAGGTCGACCGTGTCGGCCAGTTCGGGACTGAATTTCGAATAGGTGTGCGCGCGCATGTCTGAGAATACGAGTGCGGAGTGGGGAGTGGGTAGTGGGTAGTGGGAAGAAGGCACGCGAATTGGCGGTCACTCCCCACTGCCCACTCCCCACTCCCCACTACTTTCCAACAAGTGCCTTCCCTGAATCCGTTCACGGTCCTTCAGCGACACCGGAACTTCCGCATTTTCTGGCTCGGCCAGACGCTGTCGCTCGTTGGAACGTGGATGCAGAGCATGGCGCAGGGCTGGCTGGCGCTGGACCTCTCCGACAATGCGTTCGTCGTCGGACTGGTGGTGTCGTCCGGCTCGCTCCCCATCGTGCTGTTCTCGATGCACGCGGGCGTGCTGGTGGACCGCTACGAACGTCTGCGCATCGTTCGCATCTGTCAGGCGCTCCTGCTGCTCGAGGCGACGGTGCTGTTTCTCTTCACCTGGACCGGCAACATCTCGATTCCGTGGCTGGTCGGACTGGCGTTCTTCCACGGAACCATCAGCGCGGTCGAAATTCCCGCGCGGCAGTCGCTGATCGTGGAGCTCGTCGGGCGTGACGATCTGCCTCAGGCGATCGCGTTGCAGTCGAGCGGGTTCAATCTTGCGCGCATCGTCGGACCGGCGCTCGCCGCGCTCGCCATCGCGCAGCTCGGGATCGCCGCGGCCTTCGGCTTCAACGCGCTGAGCTATGTCGCGGTGCTCATCAGTCTCTTCATGGTGCACCTGCCGCCGTGGAAGCCGAGTACCAAGCTCGTGCGTCCGCTGGAAGGCATCCGCGAGAGTCTCCTGTACATGCGCGGCACGCCGCTGGTGGCGGCGCTGATGAAGCTCGTCATGGTGTACTCCATCCTCGGAGTGCCGTATCTCACGTTGATGCCTGTGTTCGCGCGTGACCGCCTCGGGCTCGACGCGAGCGGATACGGACTCCTGCTCGCCTGCGTCGGGATCGGCGGGCTCGCGGGCGCCCTCGGCATCGCGGCACAGGCTGGCCGGAAGGCCGGCACGCGGACGCTGCAAGTGGCGACGTACGTGTTCCCCGCGGTGCTGCTGGTGCTGTCCGCTGTCACCAATCACAAAGCCGCCTACGCGCTGCTGTTCGTCGCCGGCATCGCGATGATCGTGAACAGCGCGGTGTCCAACGCGCTCCTCCAGCACACCGTGCCGGACCTGCTGCGCGGAAGGCTGATGGCGGCTTATTCATTCGTGGTGGTCGGCCTGGCGCAGACCGTCGGCTCGTTCGGCGCCGGCGTGGTCGCGCGCGCGGTCGGCGTGCAGTGGGCGATCGCCACCGGGGCGGCAGTGATGCTTGGCTACGCGCTGCTCGCGTTTCGCAAACCGCCGCTGGCCGCGGTCCGTATGGACACTGGCTGAGATGTATTCAACCTGTCTGTTCTGCAACGAAGACCTCGGCAGCAACGAGGCAATCGAACATTTCCCCGTCGGGCGTCGACTCGCGTTCGATGCGGCCAAGGGGCGGCTCTGGGTCGTCTGTCGCAAGTGCGAGCGCTGGAACCTGACGCCGCTCGAGGAGCGCTGGGAAGCGATCGAGGAGGCGGAGCGGATGTTCTCCGACAGCCGTCTGCGGGTGTCCACCGACAACATCGGGCTGGCGAAGCTGCGCGAAGGAACCACGCTGATCCGCATCGGCAGCGCGCTGCGCCCCGAGATGGCGGCGTGGCGATATGGTGATCAGTTCGGCAGACGGCGACGCAAGCACATTGCCCTCACCGCGGCGGGAATCACGGCGGTGGCCGGCATCGCGATCGCGGGTCCGGCAACGGGTTTCATTGCCGGCGGCGGCTGGGGGTTGTGGCAGGGCGCCAACGCGCTCTTCAACCTGTATCAGACCCGACGCGTTCGCACGAGGCTGCGCGTTCCGAACAGCGACGAGGTCATCCCGATCCGAAAGAACCAGCTGGAGCACACGTCGATCGTGCGCACGGAAGATGACGCCTGGGGGTTGCGGATCAGTCTTCGAAAGCCCGGCGCGGCCCGCGAGGACTATCGCGAGAGTCGGGTGTTGCTCTACACAGGTCGCGATGCCTTACGCGCGGCTGGCAAGCTTCTCCCCGCGGTGAACGAGGCCGGCGCGAAAGGCAACGAGGTGCAGTCCGCCGTGACGCTCGTGAGCGAAGCCGGAGATCCCGACCAGCTTTTCAGGAAGTACGCGAGCCACGTCGACGCCGGAGCCAGACTGCGCGACGGCTACGGTGAACCGGTCAAGGCGCACCGCGTGCATCGCTTCCCGAAAGAGGTGAAACTCGCGCTCGAGATGGCCGCCCACGAGGAGCAGGAGCGGCGCGCGTTGGAAGGAGAGCTTGCGATTCTGGAAGCCGCGTGGCGCGAGGCCGAAGAAGTGGCGAACATCGCGGACGATCTGTTTCTTCCCGAGAGCACCGAATCGCGCTTTGCAGAGCTGAAGCGCCGCGACCGTCCTAGCCAAGATTGAAGCGTTCGCGCGCGGCGTAGATCACGACATCGGCGGCCGTCTCGATGCCGACTCGCCCCGTGTCGATGCACAGGTGGTAGTTGTCGAACGCGCGCCAGTCGCGGTTGAAGTGTCGCCGCACATATTGCTCGCGCTGCTTGTTGCGTTTGTCGACTTCGTGCTCGGCGTGCGCGGGATTGACGCCGCGATGCGCGATCGCGTAATCGACGAGGAATCGCCTGGGCGCATAGCAGAAGACGTGCAGCGCATCGCGCCGGTCCGCGAGCAGCGCCTGCGCTCCGCGACCGACGAGCACGGCGTTCCCGTCCTGAACGGCTTCCTCCATCACGCGTCTGGTCACGCCGACGATGCGGGTCTCCGCCGTCTGCATCATCGGCGCGTCGTCGACCGGGACCGCCAGTTCGGGCGCCGACAGCGCCAGGCTCGACGCGATGCGCTCCGCCAGGCTCGGCACCCGTTCTTCCAGCGACTGCACTTCGCTGCGGGACACGCCGAGGCGATCCGCGACCTCGTCGACGACGGCATTGTCGAGCAATGACCAGCCGAGTTGCCTCGCGACCCGCGCGGCGACATCCGATCCGCCGGATCCGAACATCCGCGAGATCGTGATGATCATCGAACAGCGGATGCAGCGGATGCAGCGGATGCAGCGGATGTCGCGGCTACCCGCGCGCCATCGGCGGCGCTCGCTGCGGGAGCGGGGTCATCGAGGCGCAGCACTCGCACCTGCTCGACGACTTCGAAACCCAGCGAGTCCCACGCGGCAGCCGCCGACGCGCGACTTCCCACGTTGTGCAACCGCATCTCCGAAAGGCCGCGTTCGTCGCACCATTCGCGCGCGCGCGCCATGAGCGCCTGCAGCACACCGCGTCGCCGGTAGTCTGGCCGTACGTACGCCGACGACAGATAGCAGTAGCGTTCCGGGAGCAGCAGAGGCGACGACACGGTCTCGACGCACC
>JBOHTL010000075.1:0-5827 GCA_050733735.1 Gemmatimonadaceae bacterium | reverse complement strand
GGATTCCGGCGACGAGCGCGGCATCGGCGCCGCCGGCGGTGAGCGCGTCCACGACATGCGCCGCGGTCCCGGCGCCTCCCGACGCGACCACAGGTACGCAGTCGTTCGCCGCCACCGCGCGTGTGAGCTCGAGGTCATAGCCGATGCGCTGGCCGTCGCGGTCGATGCTGGTGAGCAGAATCTCTCCCGCGCCGAGCTGCTCGCATCGCGCGGCCCACTCGACGGCGTCGAGCCCGGTCTCGCGCCGCCCGCCGTGCGTGACGACGCTCGAGCGCCCACCCACGCGCCGAGCGTCGATGCTGGCCACGATACACTGCGCACCGAAGCGGCTCGCGCATTCGGTGAGCAGCTCGGGGCGCGCGACCGCAGCGGAGTTGATGCTCACCTTGTCGGCGCCGGCTCGCAGCGCCCGGGCGACGTCATCAGCATCACGAATGCCGCCGCCCACCGTCAGCGGAATGAACAGCGACTCCGCGGTGCGGCGGACTTCGTCGAGCATGGTGTCGCGCGACTCCGCGCTGGCGGTCACGTCGAGAAAAACGATCTCGTCGGCACCCGCCTGCTCGTACGCTCGCGCGAGCGACATCGGATCACCGACGTCGCGGAGCTGCACGAAGCTCGTCCCCTTGACGACACGTCGGTCGTGCACGTCGAGGCACACCACCAGCCGTTTCGCGAGCATCAGCCGGCCGCCTCGATCGTCACTGTGCCCTTGGTGCTCACGACGTCGGCGGACGGACGCAGCGCGTCGCGCAGGGAGAAGCCGAGTGCCTTGAAGGCTCCTTCGACGATGTGGTGGCGGTCGCGTCCACGGAGCACGCGCAGGTGAAGCGTCGCGCGCGCGCTGTCGGCGAAGGAACGCATCCAGTGCTCGTACAGCGTGGATGGGAGTCGTCCGCGGTAGTACGGCCGGCCGCCAATGTCGATGGCACACTGCACGAGAGCATCGTCCATGGGAACCGTACGCTCACCATATCGCGCCGGGAACGCCGGAGCGAACTTCGCGAGCGCCAGGCCGAACGCGATCGCCACGTCCTCGATGATGTGATGCGGGAGGTCGCCGCGCGCGTTCACGATGAGCCCAACGCCCATGTATCGCGCCAGGGTGGACAGCATGTGGTCCAGAAAGGGAACCGATGTCGCGATCTCCGTGCGCGCCATCTCGCTCACGATCTCGACGCGCACCGTGGTCTCCCGCGTCTCACGCACGACTTCGCTCATTCAGTCCTCCGAATTCGGCGGCGCACGCGGCCGCGTCCATGTCTCCGGTGTACAACGCCATGCCGACCACCGCTCCGGAAACGCCGAGTAAATGGAGCGAACGGAGATCATCCAGGGTAGTGATGCCGCCGGCAGCGATCACCGGATGCCGGCTTGCCCGCATGACGCTCTCGATCAGGGCGAGGTCGGGTCCGCGAAGACGACCCTCGCCATCGACCGCGGTGACGACCAACCGCGCAAGCGGCAGATCGTTCAGCGACGCGATGACGTCGCCGACATTCGCATGCAATGCCGCCGACCATCCGCGCACGACCGGCTTCGCATTCTTTACGTCGACCGCCACGACGACACGGCCAGGCCAGACGGCAACGACCCTCTGCAGCCACGCGGGATCCTCCAGCGCGCGCGTTCCCACGACGACGCGCGCCGCACCCGCGCCGATGAGGACGCGCGCGCGCTCGAGCGACCGCACGCCACCTCCCACCTGCATGACAACCAGATCCCGAGCCGACAACAGGCGCTGCACGGCTGAATCGTTGCAGCCGCGACCGGTGGCCGCGTCGAGATCCGCGACGTGCAGCTCGCTGAATCCCAGCTCGCGCCAGTGCCGGGCGACAGCCACAGGATCGTCGAGCCGGACGCGCTCGTTCTCGTACGCGCCGCCCACGAGCTGCACGCAGGCGCCGTCGCGCAGATCGATCGCCGGAATCGCGATCATGACCGGCACTCCTCGAGCAGTACGCGCAGGAGACGCACTCCCGCGACGGAGCTCTTCTCGGGATGAAACTGCACGCCCACCGCCCGGCGCGAGCGGACCACCGCCGGGAAACGATCGCATTCGTGCGTCGTCCAGGCGCGAACGTCACCTGTGTTCCTGGGGCGGCAGACGAAGCTGTTGGCGTAGTACGCAGCACGAAGCCGCGATGCGGCGACCGCCGGGTCGGTGGCGTCGTCGAGCGTGTTCCAGCCGATCTGCGGCACACGTGTCGCGTCGATCCGCGTCACGGTGCCGGGGATGACGCCAAGCCCTTCGCCCCGTCCTTCTTCGCTGCTGTCGAACAGCAGCTGCATGCCGAGACAGACGCCAATGACCGGATAGTCCTGGAGTATGGCGGCCCGCAGCGCCGCGCGCGCCGGCGCGATGTGCTCCGCGGCGCGACTGAACGAACCGACGCCGGGCAGCACGAGGGTGTCCGCGTCGAGACATCGCGAAGGGTCTGACTCCATACGCACGTCGGCACCGGACAGCGCCAGCGCCTTGGCCAGCGAGTGCAGATTACCCGCACCGTAGTCGAGGAGCGCTACGCGCATTCTGCCCTCGCTCCGTCCAGCGCCTCGAGCGCGGCCTCCATCTCTTCCGCGGGTCCGACGGTGATGCGCAGCGCGTCGCCGCCCGACGCGCGCAGCGGCTCGCAGAAGGGTGGCAGCCCACCGAACGCGCGCACCGCGACGCCAAGCCCGCGCATGCGCCGCGCGATCGGGACCGCCGCGGGAATCGGCGCACAGACAAAGTTCGCCGCCGAGGGAAGCACCGCGATACCGCGTACGGACAACTGCATGGCGAGGGTGCCCCGAGCCTCGCGCGCGAGACGCACGTGCAGGCGCATCCACGCGAGATCGTCGCGCAGCGCTGCCTGCGACGCGAGCGCCGCGGCCACGTTCACCTTGTATGGCCCACGCGACTTTTCGATCTCGCGCACGATCTCCGGCGCGCCGACGGCATATCCTACCCGCAGCCCCGCGAGACCGAACGCCTTGGACATCGTTCGTGTCACGAGCACATTCGGCCTCGCGCGCGCCAGCGCGATGCAGCTGTGATCGGTGAACTCGGCGTACGCTTCATCCACGATCACGAGCGCGTCGACGGAGTCGGCGATACGCGCGATCGTCTCCGGCGGGATCTCCGTGCCGGTGGGATTGTTCGGTGAGCAGAGATACACGACGCTCGCGCCGCTCTGGCGAATCGCGTCGGCATCGATATCGAAGTCGCTCGACAATGGAATCCTGATGCATTGCGCGCCATTGAGCCGCGCCAACGCCGGAATGATCACGAACGACGGATCGCAGGTCGCGACCCGAGCGGCGGGAGGAGGTGACGCAAACGCGCGAATCGCCGAGTCGAGGACGTCGTCGCTGCCACAGCCGGTCACGATGTTGTCGACGTCGACCCCACAATGCCGGGCGAGCGCGTCCTTCAGCGAATCGGCGTATGGCTCCGGATAGCGCGTGAAGGTCGAGCCGGCAGCTTCGCGCAGCACGCGCGACGCCGACGGCGGCATCCCCCACCGATTCGTATTGTCGCTGAGGTCCACGAGCGCAGGTGTCCGATCAGCTTCGTAGAGCGGCAGATCGGCGAGATCGGGACGCGTACGCACCGATCGGATCGCTGACGCGGTCATGGCGCGCCTCCCGCTGACCGCGCCGCGCGCGCGTGGCTCGGCAGGTCTTCGAACCGCGCCAGCAGCGCGACGTCGGGCGCCAGGGAGGCCGCCGCGCACTGGTCGACGCGCTGCCAGGTGGTCCAGCGAACGAAGTCGAGCGGCGACAGGCCCGACGACCAGCGCGCGGAGCCGCCAGTCGGGAGCACATGATTGGCGCCGGTCATGTAGTCGCCGAACGCGACCGAGGTCGACGGTCCGATGAACACCGTGCCCGCGCAGCGAATTCGCGATAGCACCGCGTCGGCGTCGCGCAGGGCGAGCAGGAGATGCTCCGGTGCGTACTCGTTTGCAAAGGCGACCGCCTCATCGAGACTGTCGGCGACGACGATGGCGCCTGATGACAACAGCGCCTGTCGCACGATGTCCCGTCGCGGGACGCTCGCCAGGCGACTTGTGAGCTCTCGCTCGACGTCACGGGGGAGGGCGCGATTCGCGTCGAGGAGCACCGCGACGACACAGGCGTGGGGATCGTGCTCGGCCTGCGCGACCATCTCGTCGACGATGCGCGTCGCGCAGACGCTGGCGTCCGCAATGATCAGCAGCTCGCTCGGACCCGCGGCGCAGTCGATGCCAACCTCGGACGAGAGCGCGACCTTCGCCGCGGCGACGTACGCGTTGCCGGGTCCCACGACCCGATCCACGCGCGGGACGGACCGGGTGCCCAACGCCATCGCGGCGATGGCGCCGGCACCGCCGAGTGCGAACACGCGGTCCACGCCGGCGAGAGCGGCGGCCGCGAGCACTGCGTCGGCGGGGCGTCCCCCCCCCGTGCGCCGCGGAGGCGAAGCGAGGATCACCTCCGGCACGCCGGCGATGCGCGCGGGAATCGCGGCCATGAGCACGCTGCTCGGATAGACTGCGCGACCTCCCGGCGCGTAGATCCCCACGTGCTGCAGCGGGTCGGGTCGCCGCCCGACGACGATGCCGGGCTCCGGACACGTCTCCGTCGCGCGCGGCGCGAATGCACGCTGAACGGACGCGATGTTCGTCGCCGCGCGATCGAGGGCGCGCCGCGCGTCCGGCTCGAGCGAATCCAGCGCACGACGCACGTCGCGAGCCGGAACCTCGAGCGTGTCGAGTTGCACCCCCTCGAACTGTCTCGCCGATGCCCGCAACGCTTCGTCGCCACGCGCGCGAACGTCGGCGATGATCCGGGCAACGGTATCAGTGACCTCAGCGCTCGTGGTGGACGAGCGCGCGATCAGCCGGGCGCGTTCGCCGGCGTCGAGATCGGCAATGCGGCCGGTGAATCTCACCGCGGCGAGGCCGTCGCTTCTCACGGCCGTGGTCATGGGACGAGCCTCTCGATGCGCGTCACGAGCAAGCCCGTCGCTCCGAGCGACTGCAGCTCGGCGATGGTGCGGTAGATGTCGCCGGCCCGCACGACCGCGTGCACGGCGACATGATCGCCGCCATTGAGGATGTCCACGACGGTCGGCCCGTTGAGCCCGGGCAGCACTTGCTTCACGGCGCTGAGCGCAGCACGGGGGACGTTGGCCATGAGGTAGCGCTGGCCCTTGGCGCGGATCACCGACTCGAGCGCGGCCACGAGCTCGCGGATCACGCGGCCGTCGGTGTTCGCCCGCGCAGTCGATCCGATCAACCTGGCCGACGACTCGCAAACGGTCGCGACCTCGCGCAGTCCGTTGACCCGTAGTGTCGAACCGGTGGAGACGAGATCCACGATGATGTCGGCAATGCCCAGGTGCGGTGCGATCTCCGCGGCGCCTGAGACCGGGACGATCTCGACCGGAAGGCTTGCCGCAGAGAAAAAGGCGTTGGTGAGTCGAGGGAAGGCGGTCGCAACGCGCGACCCGGAGGGGATCTGGGAGACCTGGACGACGTCGCAGTCTTCCGCGACCGCGACCGCCAGACGACAGCGGCCGAACTGGAGGTCGAGAAGACAGTCCACGTCGCGCTCCGATTCCGCGACGAGATCCCAGCCGGTGACGCCCAGCTCCGCCGCGCCGTCTGCGACGAACTCCGGGATGTCCTCGGCGCGCACGAAGATGGCCTGAAACTGGTCGCCGCGTCCGAGTGCCGCGGTGAGCGCGCGGTCGCCGTGCACGCGCACGTCCAGTCCCGCGTCGGTGAAGAGCGCGCGCGCGTCGTCGGCAAGTCGTCCCTTGTTGGGTAGAGCGATGCGATACATGTGACCGAAAAAG
>JBOHTL010000074.1:0-6859 GCA_050733735.1 Gemmatimonadaceae bacterium | reverse complement strand
CGTATCGCTGGGTTTCTGGGCGCAGGAGCTGCTCGGCTTCGCGCGGAATCACTACGACCGCATCGGGCATCTCGCGCAGGGATTCATTCCGGCGATCATCGCGCGCGAGATCCTGATTCGCACATCGCCGCTGAAGAGCGGCAAATGGCTGCCGGTCGTGGTGACCTCGATCTGTCTCGCGATCAGCGCCTTCTACGAGTTCATCGAATGGTGGGCGGCGCTGCTCGGCGGCTCCGCCGCCACGGATTTCCTGGGCACGCAGGGCGACGTGTGGGACACGCAGTGGGACATGTTCCTGGCGTTCTGCGGGGCTATTCTCGCGCAGCTGCTGCTGTCTCGCGTTCACGATCGGCAGCTCGGATCCGCTGATCCAATCACCTGAACCACAGAGGACACGGAGGAGCACAGAGCAGTCGCTTGACTGGTACACACGATCTCTCTGAACTTTCTGTCCTCCGTGGTTTCACCATTATCGCCCAGACGCCAATGCACAGGATCGGACTCGCAGTTGTCTCATTGATCGCCGTGGCCGGCGCTGAAGCGCAGCGAAGCACGACGCCGTACGTCCCCAGCGCAGCTTCGTGGGAGCGACGCGAACCGGGACAGGTGGGTCTCGACCCAGCCCGTATCCAGGCCGCGGTCGCCTTGGCGAAGGAGCGAGAGTCACGCGCGCCGCGCGATCTCGAGGAGGCGCATTACCAGTCGTTCGGGCGCGAGCCGTTCGGGAGCGCGGTCGGTCCATTCAAACCGCGTGGCGACGCCAGCGGCGTGATCGTGCGCAACGGCTACATCGTTGCCGAATGGGGCGACCCTGCGCGTGTCGACATGACCTTCAGCGTCACGAAGAGCTTCCTGTCGACCACGGTCGGTCTCGCGGTGGAGCGCGGCATGATCCGCAGCATCGACGACACGGTGCAGCACTACATGGGGCCCGTTCTGCACGCCGAGGCGCCGGCGCTGGCAGCTGAGGGCGGACGCGGGCGCTTCGATGCGCGCACGCCGATCGCGCCGTTTGACACTCCGCACAACCGGCGCATCACCTGGCGTCATCTGCTGCAGCAGAACAGCGACTTCGAGGGCACGCTGTGGGGCAAGCCGGAGTGGGCAGATCGTCCAGCGCGCGAGCCGGCGACGTGGTGGACGCGCGAGCGCGTCGGGCCAGGCACCGTGTACGAGTACAACGACACGCGCGTGAACGCGCTGGCGCTGGCGGCGACGAACGTCTGGCGTCGCGCTCTGCCGGAAGTCCTCCGCGAATTCGTGATGGATCCGATCGGCGCTTCGCCCACCTGGCGCTGGTACGGCTACGACAACTCCTGGATCGTGCTCGACGGACAGGTGATCAACTCCGTGAGCGGCGGCGGCCACTGGGGGGGCGGGATGTTCATCAGCGCGTACGATCAGGCGCGCTTCGGGCTGCTCAGCTGCCGCGCCGGCCGCTGGGGGACGCGTCAGATCATCCCGGAATCGTGGGTCCGTCTCTCGCGCACGCCCAGCACGCCACAGCCGGACTACGGATTCATGAACTACTTCCTGAACACTGGAAAGAAGCGCTGGCCCAACGCGCCCGAGTCAGCGTTCGCGCATCTCGGCAACGGAACGAATGCCGTGATCTGTCTGCCGGAGCAGGACATCGTCATCGTCGCGCGCTGGATTCAGGGGAATGCCCTGGACGGTCTGATTCAACAAGTCGTTGAGGCGGTGAGATAGGCGGTTTGACCGTTTGACGGTTTGACCAGTTGGGCTGGGAGCGCGGTTCAGGCGTCTACGATGACCTTGAATCCCGCCCATGCGAAGCGCTTCATGTCGAAAGGCATCGACTGATCTGCGCTGCTCATCGCCGGATCCTTCATGACGCGCGCATTCACGCGATCCCTGTGCGCGCGTGACTTGTAGACGATGTACGAGAACACCACGGTCTCGCGCGGCTTGAGCTTCGTCATCTTCGCGAACCCCAACATGGGCATGCCACCTCCCATGCTGGGGTTGAGGTCGTCGGCTACGCATTCCTTGTAGTCGAGGGCGCCGTACTTTCGCCAGACCTTTCCCGCGCGTGCCGCGACGCGCTTGTACGCAGCGAGGCTCCTGCGGGGAATGACGATGACGAAGCCGTCCACGTAGCGTCCTCTTTGCCTGGCCATGTTTGCCTCCCGTCGTTTCAGTGCCGAGTTGCCAGCAAGCGCGAGAAGCTACACGGCGCGCGGCGTTTTTCAGAGACGCATCATGGCGCGCCGCGGAGCCTGGAACGGGTGACGTACCAGATGTCGAAGAAGGGCCCACCGACGCTGCCTTCCCGAAATGGCGAGTGGAAGAACAGAGTTGTTCCATCGAAGGAGAGTTCCGCGCCGGCGTCGATGAACTCGCTGTTGATGCCCGGGCCCATGTTCTCCGGCACGGACCACGCGTCATTCAACGAGCGCCTTGTGGATCTCCACAGATCGAGATCACCAAGGGTGCCAGTCCGGTTTGATGGGAAGATCACCTCGAGACCGTCGCGCGAGACCGTGGGGCCTTGGTCGTTGAACGACGTGCTGAGCTCGGGCACAAGAACGGCGGGCCCAAAGGCCTCGTCGTCTCCGCGCACGCTCAGATACACGTCGTTGCCTCCCATTCCGCCCGCTCTCCCAGAAGCGAAATAGACGCCGAGTCCTCCATTGACGGTCTCGAAGGTTGCCGCGCCGTTGTCGCTGGCCGCGGTGTTCACATTGGGGCCGAGATTGACGGGCGGTTGCCATCCAAAGTCGTCGTTCTTGTCATGGCGCCGCGATACGTACAGGTCATTTGAGCCAAAGCCACCTGCGCGCGTACTCCCGAAGAACAGCCAATGGCCGTCGGAGCTGAGATTCGGACTGCCGTCCCCGGCGCTGGTGTTGATGGTCGGGCCGAGGTTTCTCGGCGTGCCCCACGGATCGTCAACACCGGCACGCCGCGACACCCAGATGTCCGCCGCGCCGAATCCACCAGGGCATCCAATGCAGTGGAAGTACATGCTCAAACCGTCGCGTGAGATGGATGGTCCTTGTTCCACCTGAGCTGAGTTGAGCGGCTCACCGATATTGTCCGGTGACGACCAGTCGGACCACCGAGCGTTTGCCAATGGAGCTGCGGAGGCAACGAGGTGCCCAGGCTCCGTGGTGTCTGCGCTGCACGACGCGAGGAGCAGCGCGGTGAGCATGATCGAAAGTGAGGGAGTTGAACCGCTCATGTGGCCTCCGTACTCAAGCGCGAGCGCGCTGCCGAGTGAGAACGATCTACGGCGGGACATGAGTTGTAACGGACCGACGATCCTGGCTTTGCGGCCCCCCCATATCGAGAGTCTCAGCCGCCAGGCAGGAGTGAACTGCACCACCGGGATTGCAAGCTCAGGCCTGCGGACTCCCGGTTGGCCGCTGCATCAGAACCCGCAATAGAAAGTGGATTCCTTCGTGATGGCGCAGCGCATGAAGGACCCGCTGCTCACGGAAACGAATCCACTGCGATTCACCCGCGTGGGGGGAACCAGCTCATGGGGACTCGACATCAGATAGCGCCAACCCCAACAGTAGATGTCTCCTGCCGAAGCAACACCGCACGTCAAATCAAAGCCGGCGTCGATCTGAGTGATCGTTACTCCCGCTGGCAGCGAAACCGGCGTCGGCACCAGCGGGCCTTCGTCGACCTGGTCCTCGATTGTCGCACCCCAGCAGTACACTGCGCTCGCTGAGGTGAGTGCGCACGCGTGCTGATCTCCAGCCGAGATCTGAGCGAAAGTCAAGTCGCCGGCGACCGGAACCGGTATGGTGCTCGACGCCAGCGATCCATTGCCGAGTTGTCCGAGGGAATTGGCTCCCCAGCAGTATGCCTTTCCTGCAGCCGTCAAGCCGCAGGTAAACCATCCGCCGGCGCTGATTTCGACGAACGTCAGTCCGCCCTCGACGAGAACAGGTGTGTAGCTGACCTGTGCGAGCCCACCATCGAGAATCATCCAAGCGCCCCAGCAGTACGTTGCGCCGGACAGTGTGATTCCGCAGGTGTGGTCATAGCCGGCACTGATCTCACGGAAGCGAAGCGTTTCCGAGACCGGAATCGGCGTCCATACGTGGGAATCGTCGGCCAGAGCCTGTCCAAGGGCTCCGTTTCCACTCTGGCCCCAACAATACGCGGCGCCGTCAGCCGTTAGGCCACATGCATGCGGTCCTCCCGTCGCGAGTTGAACGAAAGCGTAACCGCCACTCACTCGGCCAAGCCCATCAACGAATACGTGGGTGGTGGATGCATACACGTTGGGACCAGTGCAGTAGGCCTGGCCTTCGACGGCAAGGAAACAGGCATAGCTGTTTGCACCCACGGCCGCCGTGGAGAGCGGCGCTAACGGCTCCAGAATCACGACAACGCTATCGTGCAGCGCTCCGCTCACGGCCCGGATGGTTGCCGAGCCCGCAAGCGCTGCGCTCCTCAATTCTCCCTTACTTCGTTCTCCGTCGCGATCAAAACGTTTGACATCGACGACGTCTGAATTGCTACTCGACCATGTGACGATCGGATAAATTTCAGTCCCGTCCTCATGGACAATTGGATAGATCTCGTTTCCGTCGCTGTCCATGACGACGGCTTCGACATACGCGATAATGGTGTGGGATGAGCCAGGGACGACGCGCAGCGTGTCGGGGCCAATGCTGATCGATGCCGCAGGCGGCAGTGTGTTGGTCGTCACGAATTCGACGACTACGGTTTCGTCGATGGTCTCGCCGTCGCGGTCGCGAACGCTTTCGTCTATCACCAGCTCATATACTGTTGCCGGTTTCAGATTCGCGTCGGGGACAAACTCCACGATTACGCCTTCACCATCCGCCAGCCTGAGGCTACCTCCCACTCGTGCGCGATCGCCGACTCTTTGGACCGAGATCGCCGACAGCGACGAGGCATCCACCGGCTCGCTGAAGACGACGGTGAGGCGTGCGTTAAGCGGCACATCCTTCTTTCCGCGCGGTGGTATCGTTCGAACGACCAGCGGCGGCCGGCGCCTTGGCACAACGGCCGACACAACTACAGGTTGACCACCGCCCGCGACAGACACGGTCGTCTCGATGCTGTCACCCGCAATCGCGGCAATCGCTATCGGATCGAAGCCTCCATCCAACGTGGTGATCGTGGTTGACCAGTCGGTGCGCCGATTACGGATTTCGGCGGAGGTGCCACCGGGAACTGTTCCCGGAGGAAGAGAGAGGAAGGCTATCTCGGCTTCGGAGACGATTGGCGCCGCCGCTGATCCAAGCCCCTGCGGTGCACTCGTCGCAGCCGCAGAGGTATCCGACAGCACGACCATCACGCTCGGCCCCTCCTCAAGAGGCAGCGTCGGTCCTTCATTCCGGCATGCGGCGGCGAATGCCGCCAGCAGCAGCACTCCGACGGCCACGAGCTTCGTCGATCCAGTCATGATCTCCTCCCGCTTCTCGCCTCGGCTTGCCCGACCTGCTACTGCGGCAGCCGGGTGCGGGTGGACACGTAGATGTCCCAGCCGCAGTTGCCGGGCAGCCCTGCCGCGACGCAGGGAGGATTGTGCATCTCGCGGTTCGAGGTGAACAGGAGTGTTCTGCCGTCGTGCGAGAGCTTGGGCGAGACATCCGCTCGAATGGAGTTCAATTCGGTAACATTCGTCGGTGGCGCCCAAAGGTCGTTCGGTCTGCGACGCGTCGATGTCAGGATGTCGAGGGCTCCGAGACCGCCGGGTCGCGCGGCCGCGGTTGCTGTGAAGAACATCTCTCTGCCATCCTGACGTACGCTTCCGAGCAGATCGAGGGTGTTAGCCAGGTTGATCTCGTCGAGGGCTACGACAGGGCCGAGCACCTGAACTGTCGGACCAGATGACGCGCCGCGCGCGGTCACTCGAATCGGCACGTAGTGCATGTCGAACTGCGCGGTTCCTGTCGGCACCCGATCGAAATAGAGATTGCCGCGTCCCGCTTCGCCCACAGAGACGAACGCTTCCACGTTGTCCTCGTCGCTGGTGTTCACGGGGTACGGCAGCGGCACTGGCGGGCCCCAACCGAGATCGTCGGAGGGGTTCGAGCGCCAGGAAACGAAGACGTCTGCATCGCACGGCCGAGTGGGGTCCGGCTCGTTCTCCTCGGCGGGGCAGTCCGGCCTCGTCTTGTGGCTCAGGAAGAAGAGCAGGTGACCGTCAACGGACATCACTGGCCCGCCCTCCACGTACGGAGTGTTGAACAGAGGCCCCATGTTGAGCGGTGTCTGCCAAGCACAGTCGGATTCGCGGGCATCGGTGCACGCACGGCGAGACACGAACATGTCGACTGCGCCCTGCGCACCGGGCAAATCCGCCCGCTCGGAATCGAAGTAGAGACTCAGCCCGTCCGGAGAAAGAATGGCGTTTCCATCCCTGACGCGGGACAGGCTGATGGGCGGACCGAGCTTCACCGGAGCAGACCACTCGGACCACTCCAGCGCAGCCATGCTCGCCGGCCCTTCGAGTGGAGACACAACAGCTGAAGTGGGAACGTCTTTCGCGCAGGCCGTGGCGAAGGCGAGCGCCAGGATTGCCGGCAAACATTCAGATCTGTGGCGTCTCACGAGGGCTCCGGAGGAGGTGTCCCAGATGAAACGGACAGAGGGGCGCGCGATTGCGCCCATGTATCGGGCATTTTCAGGGACGCCAGGCGGGTCTGAACTGCTGCAGCTGCCGGTACTCGACCAGCGTGCCGCCGGACATCTCGACAAAACCCTGGGCACCCGACGCGGCGGCGATGACGATGGTGCGTGTGGGGTGGCAATCGAATCCATTCATATCGGAGAAGCAGACGAAGACTTCCGAGGCGATCTGCCGGCTGTCCGGCGACCAGGTGGGGTGCCGTGCGATGAAGAC
>JBOHTL010000073.1:0-2406 GCA_050733735.1 Gemmatimonadaceae bacterium | reverse complement strand
GTGCCGCGGCGACGGCGCCACCCGTTTCCGACGGGGCGGCATCGGCGAACGGCGGCGCCGTGAGATCGCGGTGCGTCGTCATGCCGCGCGCTCCACGACCATGGCGTGCCCCATCCCGCCGGCGGCGCACACCGTCATCAGACCGAACTGGCCGTCGCGACGCACCAGCTCGTTGCACAGCGTCGTGAGGATGCGTCCCCCCGTCGCGCCGAATGGATGGCCGATGGAGATGGACCCACCCATGACGTTCAGTCTCGAGCGATCCACTTCGCCCACCGGCTTCGTGTAACCGGCGCGCTCCGCCCAGCTCTTCGATTCAAGTCCTTTCAGATTGCAGAGCACCTGTGCCGCGAATGCCTCGTGCATTTCGACGAGATCCATGTCCTTGAGATGCAGTCCGGCGCGCTCGAGGGCGACAGGCGCGGCAAGGACCGGTCCCATGAGCAGCTGCTCGCCGGGATCCAGCGCCGCGTACGCATACGAGCGGATGTATGCCAGCGGCCTGTAGCCCAGGACGCGCGCCTTCTCGTCACTCATGAGGAGCACCGCGCTCGCGCCGTCGGTCAGCGGTGAGGCGTTGCCCGCGGTGACGGTTCCGTAGCGCTTGTCGAAAACCGGTCGGAGCGTCCGCAGCTGCTCGATGTTGGTGTCGCGACGGACACCATTGTCCATGTCGAATGACTGCTCGAATTTCGGCGGGACCCAGACGGGAGAGATCTCGGCGGTGAGGCGGCCGTCCTCCAGTCCCACTGCCGCGAGACGGTGCGAGCGCAGCGCGAACTGGTCCTGCTCCTCACGCTGGATGCCGTTGATCTTCGCCATCTTCTCGGCGCTCTGGCCCATGGTCTCGCCGGTCGACGGCTCCGCGATCGCCGGCGCGATGGGAACCAGATCCTTCGGCCGGATGGAGCTCACGATGCCAACTCGCTGTCCCATGCTTTTCGCGCGCGAGAGCGCGACGAGCTTGTCGGACATCGAGCGCGAGTGCAGAATCGGGACGTTCGACAGGGATTCGGCGCCTCCTGCGATCACCATGTCGTGGTGTCCCAGCACGATCTGATCGGCGGCGTCGGTGATGGCCTGATTGGCGGACGCGCAGGCTCGGCCCACGGTGTAGGCTTCCACGCCCTTCGGAAGCATGGGGAGGAGCGACACCTCGCGCGCGATGTTCGGCGCGACGACGGACGGAACGACCGTTCCATACACGATCGCATCGATGTCGTGGCCGTCGAGCTCCGTGCGCTGTATCAGCTCGGCGACGCAGAGCCTGCCGAGGTCGATCGCCGTCATGTTCCTGAGCGTGGTCCCGGCCTTGGCGAATGGGGTTCGGACACCCGCGATGACCGCGACACGGCGGCCATTCCCACCGAGATAAGGCATACCGGAAGTTATCGAGTCGAGGGACGCGAGAGGCCCTATCTTCACTGCGTGCTCGCTCGCCGCCGAAGCCTCGACGAACTTTCCAGCAGAGTCTTCGACCTTCTCGTGGTGGGCGGCGGCATCACCGGCGCCGGCATCGCCCGCGACGCCGCGCTCCGCGGCATGTCCGTGGCGCTCATCGACAAGAGCGACTTCGGCAGTGGAACGTCGAGCCGTTCGTCGCGACTCGTGCATGGCGGAGTGCGCTACCTCGAGCACGGACATCTGCGTCTCGTCTTCGAGGCGAGCGCCGAGCGGCGGCGTCTTTTGAAGCTCGCGCCGCACCTGGTGAAGCCGCTGCCGTTCGTCTGGCCTGTCTACGCCGGACAGCGTCTGCCGCTCTGGAAGCTCGCCGCGGGGCTCACCGTTTACGATGCGCTCGCGCTGTTCAGAAACGTCGAGCGCCACCGGCGTCTCGACGCATCCGCCGTGATCGCGCACGAGCCGGGACTCCGCGCCGACGGTCTTCACGGCGGCGTCCGGTATTTCGACGCCGCCACCGACGACGCGCGGCTCACCCTCGCGAACGTCATCGACGCCGCGCACCTCGGCGCGGTCGCGGCGAATCACGTCGCGTACCGCAGCGGGACTCCCCGGTTCGGCGGCGTCCACGTCGCGCGTGTCGAGGACGCGCTCTCTGGTGAGCGATTCGAGATCCAGGCGCGCGTGTTCGTGAACGCCGCGGGTCCCTGGAGCGATTCGGTGAGCGAGCTTTCCGGAAGTGGTGGCGCGGCCAACAAGGTTCGCGGCAGCAAGGGTGTGCACATCTCCGTGCGCCGCGAGCGCGTGGGAAATCGCGACGCGATCACGCTCGTGCATCCCGCGGACGGCCGGGTCATGTTCGCGCTCCCGGCTGGGACGCATACGATCATCGGAACGACGGACACCTTTACCGACGCGTCCCCCGATGAGGTGCGCGCCAGCGAATCCGATCTCGCGTACCTGCTCGACGCGGCCAACGCGTACTTCCCCGACGCGCACCTGACA
>JBOHTL010000072.1:0-2473 GCA_050733735.1 Gemmatimonadaceae bacterium | reverse complement strand
TCGGTACTCAGGAAGGCGACGAGCGCGGTGATCTCCCGCGTCGACAGCGCGAGGTTTGGCATCTGCATTCTCTGCGGAGTAGCCGGCTTGATCGACGGGTCCGCGAGGAACTGCGCGAGGTATTGCGCCGGGAGCCGGTGCTGCGACAGGTCGGGTCCGAACGTCTTGTTCTGGCCCTCGACGTCGACCGCGCGGTGAACGTGACAGCTCACGCACCCGCGGGCGGCGAATAGCTGGCGACCCCGTTCGGCTTCTGCCAGTGGCGAGACCCGCTGGCCGGGCACGATTGCGCGCCAGGGAAGTGTCTGCGCCCGGCTCTCACCGAAGTTCGTCGTGATCGCGACGCGCCAGTCGCCCGCGGTTGGAATCTCGATCGAGGCTCCATAGACGCCGGCTTTCGACGTCTCCCACGTGCGTCCCGTCACGCGTCTGGTACCGTTGCGGGCCTGGATGACACTGTTGAACCCGGAAGCAGCGGCGCGACCGTGCGGCCGGATCTCGAACGTGAGCTCATTCGGCGTTCCGACGAGGAGATAGTCGGGAGGGTTCTTGATGGTCACGACCGCCCAGCCACCGCGCGTAAATGCGGCAGCTGCGAGACCGAAGAGCAGCACAGCAGCGACGAGGGCCAGCCGTTTCATTGTGGGCTCCTGTGGAGTGGCCATTGGTTGGGACGCCCTGTGGATCAGGAGTGTTTAAAGGCCTGCTTCCCTAGATTCTGATTCGATGCCCAACGCCACCACCGAGTATGCCATATCTCGCGCCGGCACTCCGACCAGATTCCGCGCTGCCAAAGCCTACTGGTTGACCGTCCGCATCCTGACCGGCTACCTGTGGCTGCGCCTTTGGCGGCCGGTGCTCGGTCCAAGTCTCTACGGCGCGAAGCTCGTCGAGCGCCACCGGCGGACGTCCAGGCGTCTGGTTACCGCGATTCTGGAGCTGAAAGGTCTCTTCATCAAGGTCGGCCAGCTCATCAGCATTCTCACAAACTTTCTGCCTCCCGAATTCCGGGCGGAGCTGGAGCAGCTCCAGGACGCGGTCCCGGCGCGCCCGCTGGACGAGGTCGTCGAACGCATTCGCAAGGAATTCGGAAAAGGAACGGACGAGCTCTTCGCGTTCTTCGATCCCGTCCCTATCGCCAGCGCGTCGCTGGCCCAGGTACACGAGGCGCGGTTGCACGATGGGCGCCGCGTAGCCGTGAAGGTGCAGCACGCCGAGATCGAGCTGATCGCGAGACTCGATCTCGAATCCATCCGCCGCATTCTCGATCTCGTCCAGATGGTCGTGCGGCTGCGTGGGATCGAGTCGTATCATGCCGACATCGCGGAGCTCATCCGCCAGGAGCTCGACTTCAACCAGGAGGCGCGCAACATCGAGATCATCGCCGCGAACTTCGCAGGAAATTCCACGGTGCGCTTCCCGGCGGTCGTGCACGAGCTGTCCACCGAGCGTGTGCTCACCACGGAGTTCGTGGAAGGCACGAAGGTCACCGACTTCCGCCGCATGGAAGCGATGGGGATCGATCGACCCGCACTGGCGCAGCGCATCCTTCGCGTCATGTGCCAGATGGTCTTCGTGGACGGCGTGTACCATGCGGATCCGCATCCGGGAAACATTCTCGTGCATGGAGACGGGAGCTTCACCCTCGTGGACTTCGGCGCCGTGGGGCGGTTGGCACCCAGCATGAAGGCGGGCGTCCCGATGTTCTGGGACGGTGTGCTCAAACGCGACGCCGCCAAGATCACGTCGGCGCTGCATCAGATGGGGATGATCGCCCGGGATACCGAGGGCGGCGAGGAAGACGTGGCGGAGCGCGCCATCTCCTACTTTCAGCAGCGCTTCCTCGAGCAGATGACCGCCGAGTCCTTTTCGCTGAAGGACATCCAGCTCGACATGAAGGTGAAGCTCGAGGCCATGGCGGACCTGCGTCGCCTGGACGTCTCCTTCCGCCAGCTCTCCAACGCGTTTCAGGTGCCGAAGGAATGGGTGATCTTCGAACGCGCCTCCATTCTCACGCTCGGGTTGTGCACCGAGATCGATCCCGACATGCATCCGATCCACACGGTCGGCCCGTATCTGCAGGAATTCGTTCTCGGCAAGGACACGGACTGGAAGGGACAGATCAGAAACGCCGTCCGGGAGATGGCGCTGTCCGCGATCGCGATTCCCGATCGCACGAATCGGTTTCTCGAACGGGCCAATCGCGGGGAAACGCAGATCCACGTCGCCGGGCTGCGCGAGAGCGCGCTGCTGCTCTACGCCGCGGCGCAGCAGCTCGTTTTCACGCTCCTCGCAACCGCCATCGGAACGCTGGGATACTTTCTCGACGCACACGATCAGGACACGCTGGCGGTGGTCTCGTGGATCGTGTCGGCGTCGTGCCTGCTCGTGGTTGCGGCGTCGATTTTCCGTGCACGGGCGCTGCGCCGTCCGCTGACCCGGGGACCGCGAAGAGACTGAGCGATGTACTCGC
>JBOHTL010000071.1:0-9345 GCA_050733735.1 Gemmatimonadaceae bacterium | reverse complement strand
CCGGGGGGCAGGTCCGCCGACGGAATTTCCACGGCCCGTTTGTACAATCGGCGTTCGCGCAGTCTCGCGAGCAGCGGATGTCCCCCTCTCGCCTCGAGGCCGAGCAGCAGGCCCTCGTCCGTGTAGCCCGCGAGCTGGTCCGCCGTCAACGAGCCGGCGTCGAGCGCGTCCGAGACGAGTCGCTTGTACATCGCCGTCGCGCTGCGCACGGCGTGATGCCAGTACACGTTGCGGTACATCTGGTACTTGGCGAACAGCAGCGACTCCAGCGCCGACAATCCCTTCTCCTGGATGCCGATGCGGCGTGGCGCGCGCGCGATGAGCACCAGCGAATTGAGAAGCCGGTCGGCGTCGATGTCGCCGTAGGGGACGCCGCACATCAGCGCGTCGCGTCGCAGGTAGTCGATCTTGTCGAGATCGAGTGACCCGGAGATGAGCCCCTGGAGCGGGCTGTCGCTGCGACCGCGAATGAGGTCGACGATGCGCGCGGGAGCCCCGGCGCCCAGCTCCGCGCGGAGCAAGTCGCCGACGGCGCCCGTGGTGATCAATGGTCGAGCGACTTCCTCGTGATGCAGCGCGCCGATCTCTTCCAGGGCATGGGAGAATGGATAGTGTCCGATGTCGTGGAGGAGCGCAGCCAATCGGATCTCGGTGCACATCGTATCCCCGACGCCGCGGAGGTCGCCCCGCTCGTCCAACAGGGCGAGCGCGCGACGGGCAAGATGGTACGCGCCGAGCGCATGCTCGAAACGAGAATGGCTGGCGCCCGGATAGACCAGGAACGCCAGCCCGAGTTGTCGTACATAGCGAAGGCGCTGGAAGGCCGGAATGTCGATCAGGCGAAGCGCGAGCGGATCGACCCGAATGGTGTTCCAGAGGGGATCACGGATGACTTTCATCCGTCACGTGTTGTCAGCGCGGCCCCGCCGCTGTCACCGCCTCCGACACCCCGCTGCCGAACTTCTCGAAGTTCTTGCGAAACATCTGCGCGAGCTTCTTCGCCTGCGCGTCGTATGCGTTCTTGTCCCTCCATGTCTCGCGCGGCGTGAGCACGTCGGCAGGCACATCCCGGATCTCGCACGGAATGGACAGCCCGAAGACGGGATCCACGTCGCAGCGCGCGTCGTCCAGGTCCCCGCGCAGAATGGCGTCCACCATCGCGCGCGTGTGCGCCAGGTTCATGCGCCTCCCGACGCCGAACGCGCCGCCGGTCCAGCCGGTGTTGAGCAGCCAGACGCGCGATCCATGCTGGTCGATGAGCGCGCCCAGCATCTCCGCGTACCTGGTCGGATGCCAGACGAGAAAGACGGCGCCGAAGCACGCGGAGAAGGTGGCCTGTGGTTCCTTCACGCCCCGCTCGGTGCCGGCGACCTTCGCCGTGTAGCCGGACAGGAAGTAGTACATGGCCTGGTCGCGCGTGAGACGCGCCACCGGTGGCAGCACGCCGTATGCGTCGGCCGTGAGGAAAATGATGTTCCTGGGGTGTCCGCCCCGGCCGCTCGGCACGTGGTTGCGGATGTAGTGCAGGGGATACGACGCACGCGTGTTCTCGGTGATCGACTGGTCCTCGAATCTGACGCGACGCGTGACCGGATCCAGCACCACATTCTCGAGCACTGTACCGAACATCTGCGTTGTACGGTATATGTCAGGCTCTGACTCGCGCGAAAGGTTCACCACCTTGGCGTAGCAGCCGCCTTCGAAATTGAACGTTCCTTCGCTCGACCATCCGTGCTCGTCGTCGCCGATGAGGTTGCGGTCGGGATCGGCGGAGAGCGTCGTCTTGCCCGTTCCAGAGAGCCCGAAGAAAAGCGCGGTGTCTCCCGACCTGCCCGTGTTCGCGGAGCAGTGCATCGACAGCACTCCCTGCCTGGGCAGGTAGTAGTTCATCACGGTGAACATCGCCTTCTTCAGCTCACCGGCGTATCGCGTTCCGCCGATGAGGATCATGCGCTGCGCGAGATTCAACACGATGAACGTGCCGCTGCGTGTGCCGTGCGTGGCGGGATCTGCCTCGAAGTCCGGCGCATGCAGCACCGTGAAGTTGGGATCGAAGCTCGCCAGATCGGCGATGTCCGGGCGGATGAACATGTTCCGCACGAACGCCATGTGCCACGCGCTGGGCGACACGTAACGCACCGACAACCGGTAATTGGGTTCCGCGCCGCAGTAAAGATCCTGAACGAAGAGATCCGGGCGCGCGTTCAGATACCGCTGCACGTCGGCCAGCAGTGCCTCGAACTTCTCCGGCGCGAAGGGCTGGTTCACCTTCCCCCAGTCCACGTCGTTTTCTGTCGACGGGTCCTTCACCACGAACTTGTCGTTTGGAGAGCGGCCGGTGTGTGGCGCCGTCACGCCGACGAACGGACCCATGTCGGCGAGCTCGCCTTCCTCGCGGCGGATGGCCGCCTCCAGCAGAACGGTCTGGACGAGGTTCCAGTGGACGCGTCCCGACGGCGTGAGCCCCTGCGCGTCCAGCGTCTGTCGTCCTTCGAGCTCCTGCGGCTCCGTCTGCGTCGCCATTCGCTATAACCTCGAGAATTCCGTCGTTGTCGATGGTTCATCGGCACCGAGCGTCGACGGTGATCTGCCGCGCTCGCGCTCCTGAGCGTCCACGACGGCAACGGCGGACATGTTGACGATGTCCTGCACGTCCGCGCCGCGCTCGAGTACATGCACCGGGCGGCGCATCCCCACGAGAATGGGCCCGATTGCCGTCGCGCCGCCGAGGTGGTTCAGCAGCTTGTAGGCGATGTTCCCCGCGCTCAGGTTCGGGAAAATTAGCACGTTCGCCCGCTCCTTGAGAGCGCTGAACGGGTAGTCGCGCCGCAAGATCTGCGGGACCACGGCGGTGTCTGCCTGCATCTCGCCGTCCACGATGAGGGAGGGATCACGCTCGCGCAGGAGCGCCACCGCGCGGGCGACCTTCTCGGTCAGGGGGTGCCGCACCGAGCCGAAGTTGGAGAAGGACAGCATCGCGATGCGCGGCTCGATGCCGAGCGTCCTCGTGATTCGCGCCGCGGCGTAGGCGATCTGCGCCAGTTGTTCGGACGTCGGATCGATGTTCACCGTCGTATCGCCGCAGATGACGACGTGGTGATCGAAGACGAGCATGTACAGGCCGCTCACGATGCCCGCCTTGGGATGCGCGCCGATCACTTCGAGCGCGGGGCGGATGGTCTCCGGATAGTGCAGGTTCACACCGGAGACGAGCGCGTCGGCGTCTCCGTTGGCCACCATGCAGGAGCCGAAGTAGTTGCCGTTGAAGATGCGCCGGCGCGCTTCGTCGAGGCTCCACCCCTTGCGCTGGCGCTTCTCCCAGAGGAAGCGCGCGTACGCCTCGCGCTTGGCGGAGCTGGCGGGATCTTCGATCTCGATTCCCTCGAGGTCGATATTGCCGTCCTCGGCGAGGGTGGTGATCCTGGCCCGGCTGCCCAGCAGAACCGGCACGCCGATGCCGTCGTCGACCAGCTGCGCGGCCGCGCGAATGACTTTCGGCTCCTCTCCTTCCGGGAACACGATCCGCCTGGGCGACTGACTGGCGCGATTGATGAGTCCCCGCATGAGCCCGCGCGCGCGGCCAAGGCGAACCTCGAGCTGCTGACGGTACTCCTCCATCTCGCAGAACTCGCGCGCCACCCCACTGGCGACGGCGGCCCATGCGACGGCTGGAGCGACCCAAAGCAGCGCACGTGGATCGAAGGGGAAGGGGATGAGATACTCCGGACCGAATCGCACGCCGCGCAATCCGTACAGCCCCGCGACGGAATCCGGCACGTCCTCCCGGGCCAGCAGCGCCAGCGAGCGCGTCGCGGCCATCTTCATCTCCTCGTTGATCTCGGTCGCGCGGACGTCCAGCGCGCCACGGAAGATGAAGGGGAAGCCGAGCACGTTGTTGACCTGGTTCGGATAATCGCTGCGGCCGGTCGCGATGATCGCGTCGTCGCGCACCGAACGAACCTCGTCCGGCAGGATCTCCGGGACCGGATTAGCCAGCGCGAAAATGATCGGCCGGTCCGCCATGGTTTTCAGCATCGGCGGTGTCACGGCGCCAGCGACGGACAGCCCGATGAAAACGTCGGCTCCGCGCAGTGCATCGGCGAGGTCGCGTACGTCGCGCTGCGTCTTGAAGCGCGCCTTGTACGGGTCCATGTCCTCGGCCTTGCGATCCGCGCGCACCGCTCCCTGCCGGTCGCAGAGGATGATGTTCTCGCGTTTGACGCCGAGTCGCACATAGTGCTCCGCCGTTGCGATCGCGGCGGCGCCCGCGCCGGAGAAGACGCAGACGATCTTGTCGATGTCCTTCTCGACGATCTCGAGAGCATTGAGGAGCGCGGCGCCGGAGATGATGGCGGTGCCGTGCTGGTCGTCGTGAAAGACGGGAATCGACAGCGTCTTCCGCAGCGTTTCCTCGATGAGGAAACAGTCCGGCGCCCGGATGTCCTCCAGGTTGATGCCGCCGACGGTCGGTTCGAGGAGCTGGCAGAAGCGGATGACGTCGTGTGGATCTTCGGAGCCCACCTCGAGGTCGAAGACATCGAGGTCCGCGAACTGCTTGAAGAGGTTTCCCTTGCCCTCCATCACGGGCTTGCCGGCGAGCGCCCCGATGTTGCCCAGGCCCAGGACGGCCGTGCCGTTGGTGACCACGGCGACGAGATTACCCTTCGCGGTGTACGCGTACGCCTCTTCCGGATCGCGCTTGATCTCGAGGCAGGGCTCGGCCACGCCGGGCGAGTACGCGAGTGCCAGATCCCGCTGGTTGTTGAGCGGCTTCGTGGGGACCACGGCGATCTTGCCGGGGCGCCCCTTCCTGTGATATTCGAGCGCTTCGTCCCGCTTGGACATAAGTCCGTAAGGTAGTCTCCACTAGGGGTTTGCGGGATGTGACCGCCACAGGATGGGAGCGATGCGACACCGGATGCTCGCGATGTTTCTGGTGGTGATTCTGTTCCCGGCATGTGAGCGAACGGCGCCCGGTCCGTTGAGGGAGCTCTGGGTCGCAGACCTGCTCGCGACAAAACAGGTGCTGAAGATGAAGTTCACCGTGAATGAAGGGATCGTGGTGGGGACCGGTGCGCTGAGCCACCTGGTGGAGGCTCCCGAACCGCTCGCCGTCCGCGGAAGACGCACGCCGGACAGCTTGTACGTCACCTTCGCTCGCGTTTCGATCCCTGCCTTCACTTTCACCGGTGAGTACGGACCCCGGCTTTCGGGGATTCTCCACGGCAGCGAATTCGACTCGCTTCGTATTGGATTCCGTCGTCAGTAGACTCGCCGAGACATGAATCGCCGCTCGATCATCGTCCTGCTCATCGGCGCCATCGCGGCGCTCGCGGGATTCGGCTTTACCGCGTGGATGCGGCAGCGTCGCTGCGCCGGGGCCGGGGGAGTGTGGCGCCATCAGACACGCGAGTGTATGACCGCCGCCGGAGAGCGGATCGACGCGGCGGCTATCAGCGACGTGATCATCGGGGTGGTGGTCGCCATCGGCCTGGCGTTCATGTTGTTTCGCGTGCTCCTGTTCGTCATGGGACGGATGCCCCGACGCAGCACCTGAGTTTCCCGGACCCGCCTCTGGAGCCCACCCATGAAAAGACTTGCCCTGTTGTTCACCGCACTGGTCGCGACCGCGTGCGGACCGACTGACACCAGTGCCCGCGACAGCATGACGCAGCGCGAACGCGACAGTGTGCTGGCGCAGTCCGGCCTTCCCGGTGCCCGCGGCGTCGGCAAAGCACTCACCGCGGCCGACTCGGTTCGCGCGCGCAACGCTCAGCTGGATTCCATTCGTCCGTGAAGCGCGCGAAGGTCAAGCGCTCCAGCCGCCTCCTCGACCTCGCCAGTCTCGCGCTGATCGGTGTTGGAGCGATGGTTTTTCTGTTCGCCTATGCACGGATGGAGAATCTTCGCACGCGTCCGCACCAGGAGTTCGTCCGCTTCGAGACGGAGTACTTCGAACGGACGCGGGAGCACGCGCGACTGGCGCGAACATCGCGCGTCGGGCTCGTTCTGTGCGGCGTGGGCGTCATGATCGGCTTGTCCGCGGCTGCGCATGCGTACATCATTGCTGGCAGAGACCGAACAGCCTGAGACACGATCATGTGCCGCAACATCAAAACCCTTGCCAACTTCGAGCCGCCGGCGACCGACGACGAAGTTCGCGCGTCCGCGCTCCAGTTCGTGCGCAAGCTGAGTGGAACGACGAAGCCATCGCGCGCCAACGAAGACGCCTTCAACCGCGCCGTGGACGAGGTCACCACCGCGGCGAACCGGCTGATCCACTCCCTGCGCGTTCAGGCGCCGCCGCGGAATCGCGAGGACGAAGCGCGCAAGGCCCGCGAGCGTTCCCTGAAGCGGTTCGCGAGCTAAACTGCGTTCTCGGCCCGCCGCCGTGATGTCGACTTACGGCGGCGGCGGGTTCTCGGCAGCTCGCTGCCGCTCGCTGGTGAGCGAGCGCTTGCCCACCGGCGCAAAGCGCCGCCGAGAACGCCCGGCGCGCGTTTTTTTGTAGGGCACGCGCGCCGGCCGAGAACGCAGTTCACCGACGAAGTGCGCGGATGCCCCAGGCGACAAGCGCGATGCCGCCGGAAACGGCGATGATCGCTGGACCGCTCGGCAGATCCCAGACGACCGAGAGTGAGAAGCCGAGGAGTGCGGCGAGAAGAGCGGAAGCGATGGCGATCGCGAAGATGCCGCGCATGGTCTGCCCCAGCAGAAGGCCGGTGACGGCGGGCAGCACGAGGAAATTGAAGACGAGCATGACGCCGCCGAACTGCATCGCATACGCGATCACGGCGCCAAGCGTGACATACAGCAGGAGATTCCAGAAGCGGACATTGTAGCCGAGGGTTCGCGCCGTTTCGCGATCGAACGACACGAACAGAAACTCCTTGTAGAAGATCAGATGGATGAGGAGCACGGGCGCCGCGACGGCGATCAACACCATCGTGTCGGCGTGGGTGATGCCGAGGATGTTGCCCTGGAGGAAGATGTCGTGCACCTCGCCGGCGCGTGCCTTGGCGATCAGCAGAATGCCCGCGGCCGCGGCCACGGCGTACGTCACGCCGATGACGGCGTCGGGAGGAACCCCGGCGCGCCCGCCGCCGCCGATGCCGAAGAAGACCGCGCCCGCCATCGTCACGATCAGCGCCATGGCGACCGGATGGTGCGTGAGCTCGCCGCCGATCCCGAGGCCATAGAGAAACATGCCGAGCGCGATGCCCGCGGAGGACAGCTGCGCCAGCGCCGCGCCGACGAAGACGATGCGGCGAAGCACGACGTACACGCCGAGCACGGAGCAGGCGACTGCCATCACCAGCGCGCCGTAGAGCGCGTCGCGAAAGAGCAGGATGGTGTCGAGTGTGTCGCTCACGTCCCGTTGCGGCGCGGGAACTCTTCCGGTGCCTGCCGGCGGGCCACGACGATGCGATGGCCGTGCACCTCGTCTACCTGCACGGCGATGCCGTACATCGCGCTGAGGGTGTGCTCCTCCAGGATCTGGTCCACTGAGCCGACGCGAAACGCGCCCTCCATGGTGAGTGCGATGCGGTTCACGTAGTTCGCCACTTCGTTCAAAGCGTGGCTCACCATGAGCACCGTGAGCCGGTCGCGCTCGTGCAGATCGCGTACGAGCGACAGGATCTGCGTCGTGGCGACGAGATCCATGCCATTCGTCGGCTCGTCGAGCACGAGGATGTCCGGCTGGCCGACGAGGGCGCGGGCGATGAGAGTGCGCTGCTTCTGGCCTCCGGACAGCGCGCCGAGCTGCGCATCGGCGAGGTCCGCGATGCCGACGTGTGTCAGCGCCTGCATCGCGCGGTCGCGATCCTCGCGCTTCGGGCGGCGTCCCAGTCCGATCCGGTCGTAGCGGCCCATCAGCACGACGTCGAGGACCCGCAGCGGAAAGCTGTAGTCGACGGAATCCCGCTGGGGCACATAGCCGAAACGAAGCCCCTGGCGCACCGCCACCGTACCGCTCAGAGGCTTCAGGGTCCCGAGAATCGCGCGCAGAATGGTCGTCTTGCCGGCGCCATTCGGTCCGACCAAGCCAAGAAAGTCCCCGTTCGGAATCGTGAAGTCGAGATTGGAGAGCACCACGCGACGGCCATAGCCAAGGGTCACGCGGTCGAACCGAACGAGCGGATCCGAGCTCATTTCACGGCGTTCGCAATCACACCGATGTTGTGTCGCAGCAGGTTCACGTAGTCAGCCGGTTTGTCGTCGCCAAGCCCTTCCACCGACGGCGGAAGGACGAGCACCGTCGCGCCGGTCTTGCTCGCGACGAAATCCGCGTCGCGGCGGTTGTACCAGGGCTCCATGATGATGACCTTGGCGCCGGTCCGCTTCATCTGGAGAATCAGCTCCGCAAGGTGGGACGGCGAAGGCGGGACGCCCGGCTTCGGCTCCATGAAGCCCACGAGATTCATCCCCGTGTACTCCGCCAGGTACTTCCAGCTGGTGTGGTAGGCCACGACCGGCTTGTCCTTGATCAGCGCGCGCTGGCCCTGCCATCCGCGCTCCGCGGCGGCGAGCTGGGTCTCGAAGACCGTGGCGCTGGCCTCGTACGCCTTTGCGTTCCCGGGATCCAGCTCGGAGAACTTGCGACGGAACAGCTGCGCGATGCGTCGGCCGTTCTCGGGATCGAGCCAGTAGTGCGGGTTGCCGAGGGCATGCACATCGCCCTGGCTGCGGTCGACGCGGCCGGTGGCGCGGTCCAGCACATCGATTGCTTGTGAGACGTCCAGGTATCCCGACCCACCCGGCGACACCTTCGGATTGCGGGCGCCCTGGATGAGAATCGACATCCAGCCGATCTCGAGGTCGAGGCCCACGAAGGCGAAGATGTCCGCATTACGCAGCTGCAGCACGAAGCTTGGCTTGGCCTCCGCGAAATGCGGATCCTGGTATCCCTCGCTCACGTGACGGACGCGCACGTGCGAGCCCCCCACCGCCTCCGCGATGTTCGCGAGGTCGGTGGTGCTGGTGACCACCTTGAGCTGGGCATTCGCGGGCGCGGCCAGCACGACCATGGCGAGTGCCGAAACGAAAAGACGCATCACGACTCCGAGATTCAGACGTGCCGCATCAGAAGGGATGCGGCTTGTGCGGCCCGATCGCGAACGACGCCTGCATGAGGATGCGGTTCGTCGCATCCAAACCCGTGGCCGTAGCCGGCATGAGCCGCTCGAACGCCGCCGTCAGCTTGGAAAACTCGCTCGGGAACCACTGTAAATACCCGGAAACAGCGGTCAGTGTTTCCCCGCCAAGCTCCGGATCCTCCAACCAATCGTACCGCCCGGCGACGTACCACCGGCGCGTCAGCTGCCACCGCGCAAATCCATATGC
>JBOHTL010000070.1:0-6411 GCA_050733735.1 Gemmatimonadaceae bacterium | reverse complement strand
CACCAGCCTGCGCCGGCCTTCGTCGATCAAAAACCCGTCCCGGAAATCCTCGTCACCGGCATCAAGGTCGTCGATCTCCTCTGCCCGTATTCGAAGGGTGGCAAGATCGGCCTCTTTGGCGGCGCGGGCGTCGGCAAGACGGTCGTGATCATGGAGCTCATCAACAACGTCGGCAAAGGACACGGCGGAAAGTCGGTGTTCTGCGGCGTGGGAGAGCGCACCCGTGAAGGGAACGACCTGTACATCGAGATGAAGGAAAGCGGCGTCATCGACAAGGTGGCGCTGATCTACGGGCAGATGAACGAGCCGCCGGGCGCGCGTCTTCGCGTCGGCCTCTCCGGTCTCACCGTCGCCGAGTATTTCCGCGACAAGGAAAACGCGGACGTCCTCGTGTTCATCGACAACATCTTCAGATTCACTCAGGCTGGTTCCGAAGTCTCGGCGCTGTTGGGTCGCATGCCGAGCGCGGTGGGATACCAGCCGACACTGGCGACGGAGATGGGCGACCTGCAGGAGCGGATCACGTCCACGAAGAACGGTTCGATCACGTCGGTGCAGGCGATCTACGTTCCCGCGGACGACATCACCGATCCGGCGCCGGCCACGGCGTTCGCGCATCTCGACGCGACCGTCGTGCTGTCGCGCGCGATCACGGAGCTGGGCATCTATCCCGCGGTCGATCCGCTGTCGTCCGGCTCGCGCATCATGGACGCGCAATTCATCGGCGAGCGGCATTACAAGGTGGCGACCGACGTGCAGAAGATTTTGCAGCGCTACAAGGAGCTTCAGGACATCATCGCGATCCTCGGCATGGACGAGCTGTCGGAGGACGACAAGAAGATCGTGGGCCGCGCGCGGCGCATTCAACGTTTCATGTCGCAGCCGTTCGCGGTCGCCGAGCAGTTCACGGGCATCACGGGGAAGCTCGTCAAGCTCGAGGAGACGATCTCCTCGTTCGAGCGGCTCGTGGCGGGCGAGTTCGATCAGTATCCGGAGCAGGCCTTCTTCATGACGGGCGGCGCGGACGACGTGATCGAGAACGCCAGGAAGATGCAGGGTTGAGGCGCCGAGCGTGCTGAAAGTTTCCGTGATCTCGCCGGAGGCATCGCTTTACGAGGGCGAGGCGACGTCGGTTGTCGTCCCGGCCTTCGACGGCGAGGTCGGCATTCTCACCGGCCACGCGCCGATGATGTCGCTGTTGGGGAAGGGGTCGCTGAGGATCGAAGGGGCTGGTGGCCCGCGACGCTATTCTATAGAAGGCGGGTTCTTACAAGTCCTCAATGACCACGTTCGAGTGGTCACGGAGCGCGGCGCGGCGCAGTAATCGCCGAACCGCAAGTCGCGTCAGGGTTTGTTCAGAATCGGCCGGCGTGTCCAGATCGCGACGACGCCGCACTGGAATTGATTGCCGGTCTGGAACTCGAGGGGCGCGCTGGCCGAGCTGGCATAGAGCTCGACGGCTTCGACGTCGGCGGAAGCGATGTCGTCCACTTCCAGGCCGCGCGCGTGAACCCCGTCGAGCCACACATGCGGCGCGCAGGGACGGCCGCGTTGCGTCCAGCGGCTGAAGCGGAGAAATGCCCGGTTGCCGCGGCGAATCACCGTGACGCCCTGTGCCTGGGCAAGGAGACTGCTGAGCGGCGTGCCTTCCCGCCTGAGGATCTCCTCGCGGGTCAGAAAGAACCCGAATCCTTCCTTCTCCCGGCGGCGCTCGTTGAACCGTTCCAGCGTCGGGACGCGCGCGACACGCCGTTCTTTCACACGCACTTCGTCGAGCTCGCGCGCCACCGGCTCCAGCTCGATGGCGACATCGTTCAGCGCCAGCGAGTCGGTGAGCATGGTGAAGGTGACGCTCTCGAAGCCGAGCCGCCGAATGGTGATCGTGGTGCTGTCGGTGCGCTCGAGCGCGAGCCGGAACTTCCCGACGGAATCAGACTCGGTGCGCACGCGATCCGTCGATACGGTCGCACCGGCGATCGGCGTCCCATCCCTGGTTCGTACGACGCCCTCGGACCGAAACGCGCTCTGCGCGTCGAGAGCGGCTGCGGAGATCACTGTGGTCGCGGCCGCGAGCATCATCTCGCGAGAGATCAAGGCGCTCACTGCCCCAGACTTACTGCGTGGCAGCCAACCACTCGAACGCGGCGGTCTGGACATACGCCGGCATGACATGGCCGCCGTCGAAGATGAAGAAGTTCACATCCATTCCGTTGTTTCGCAAAATGGGCACGACCCGGTCGCTTGAATGTCCGAATGCCACGATCTCGTCCTGGGTGCCGTGTGACAGGAACACGTCGGGGGTGCCTCTGCCAAAGGGCACGAGATAAATGCTGGGCGTGAATGCGATGATCTTGCGGAACAGCCCCGCATTCGCGATGCCGATGCCGAGCGCCTCCGACCCTCCGTCGGAGAACCCGCCGATGGCGATGAGGTTCCGATCCACGTTTACGCGCTCGAAGGTCCACTCGAGCGCGTCGTTGAGGAACGCGACGTCAGGATCGTACCGGCCGAGAAACGCCACGTCCCACGTCTCATATCTCGATTCGATGGCGAGGATGACCACCGCATCCAGCTCGGCGAACGATTCGATCTCGGGCGTCAACCACTGTGTGCGGTCGCCACCCGCGCCGTGCAGAAGGACCAGCAGGCGAGCAGGTTCGGCGGGATCGTAGCTGGTCGGGATGTAGATGAATCCATCCCGGGGGGTCGCCAGGCCAAGGGTCGTGTACCCTTCGGCGATCGACTGTGTGGGGGTTCCGGGCTGCGCCGTGATGGTGAGTTTGGCAATCGTCTCTTCGTCCGCGACGATCGGACCGACGGTTTCCTTCAGGCAGCCGAGGAGCAGCGCCGTGCCGATCAGGGCTGTCAACCGGAAATGGCGACTGGGCAAAGCTTTCATATTCGCCACCTCAATTGCGCTCGAAGCGCAGCACAATGGCGGCGCGGCCGAGATTTCGCTGGCCGTACTGTACCTGGGCTTCCGTGGGCGACAAATACCGCGCCTCGGACACCTGATGCGGGACGAAGCGCCTCAGCGCGCCGGTGGTGCCCAGGATCTGGTCCTGAACGTACACGTAGGGATCGGCCCTGTTGGCGCGCGTGAACCAGCGCGGCCGGAGCTCGAAGAGCGCATCGTAGAGGTTGGCACGCACCGAAGCCTCCAGCTCACTTGCAGTTACAAGGTATGGATCGCGCTCTTCCGCCCGGTTGGGCCGCGCCCACGTGCAGGCCGTGACGAGACACATCGCAGCCATGGCCAAGCGCAGGGCGACGGAGAGCCGCGGTGGGCGGCGTGGACAGAAACGAGCGTTTAAAGGCACGATGGTGTCGGGCCAAAGATGCTGAAAGTCAGCGGCCGCGCAAGCGAGGCCACTCTTGCGCCCTTCCGGCCCGGGTCCTAGAATCGCGGTCGCCGTGGTACCAACCGACCCTGTTCGGTGACCACGTGACCGAGGACAGGGATGCCGGAGTTGTGTGTGGTCGTGAGGCATCTCCAGCACATGCCGTTTTCGATACCCAACTGAAGCCACTCTGATCTCAGGACCTGCGCGCAACCACAGGACAGCGCGCAGGCGAACGCTTTTTACCGCGGCGAAGTGCGCCGCTGCTCGTTCAGTACCGCAGTGTCAGTCGCAGTTGAACCCCAGTCCTCTCAGAGGGAGTGACATGAGAAACAACACCCGTGCTCGCGCGATACTGGTGGCCGTAGCCGGCGCACTGATCGCGATGGGGACACCCACGCAAGCGGAGGCTCAAGGAGCCGTGATCACCGGCAAGGTGACCTCCGAATTCGGCAGCAACGTCGAGGGAGCCAATGTCTACATCAATGACATGGGCATCTCGATCCTCACGAACGTGGAAGGGAACTACACGATCACTGTTCCCGCCGCGCGCGTGAACGGCCAGCTCGTGAACCTTCGCGTTCGGGCCGTCGGCTATCAGCCGCAGGTTCGCCCGGTGCGTGTCAACGCCGGGAACCAGACGTTCAACTTCGTTCTGAAACAGGACGTCAACCGCCTCGACGAGATCGTCGTGACGGGCGTGGTGGAAGGCGTGGAGCGCGCGAAAGTGCCTTTCGCGATCACGCGGCTGACGCAGGAAGAGTTGCCCGTGCCGGCGCTCGATCCGCTGCGCGCGCTTGCCGGCAAGGTCCCGGGGGTTCGCATCGCGCAGACCAGCGGATCCCCCGGATCGACCCCTGAGATCATGATGCGCGGTCCGACGTCGATCAACGGATCGGGCCGCAGCCAGGGTCCGCTGATCATTGTGGACGGCGCGATCATGAACGTGGGCTCCATCGAGGAGCTGGGCGGACTCGACATCGAGTCGATCGAGGTCGTGAAGGGCGCTGCCGGCGCGTCGTTGTACGGCACGCGCGCCGCGAACGGCGTCATCACGATCAGGACGAAGCGTGGCAGCACGCAGGAAGGCGTGCACTTCAACGTCCGGTCGGAATACGGCGTGAGCGATCTGAACAGTCTCGACTACGGCATGCCGGTGAACCATCACCTGCAGCTCGACGAGACGGGAACGCGATTCTGCGTGCAGCAATCCGCCAACCAGGCGCACTGCAGCAGGACGCTGGACTGGATGACCGAGATCCTGCGCGTCAACAGCGTGCCGGGCGACACGGTTCGGCAGGTGCAGAGCGTCCAGTGGAACGGCGCAACGCGATCGGGCGGCATGCTTCAGAACGTGTTCCAGGCCGCCATCTGGCCCGGTCAGTACTACAACTCTCTGGCGCAGGTGGCCTCGAGCAACCCTGTCGCGCTGACCCACGTGGACGCCACCGGCCGCGTTTCCGGCGTGCGCTTCTACGTGTCCGGTTCGTATCAGAATGAAGCGGGCGCGATCCGCGATCTCGACGGCATTCAGCAGCGCCGCGGCCGCGTCAACCTCGACTACGACGTCCGCTCGGACCTGCTGGTCTCGGTGAGCTCGCTGTACGACAACGGCACTCGCGACCTCCGATCCGGAGGTTCCTCGAACGGCTCCATCTTCGGCCAGCTGCTTCGCGGCGCTCCTCCTGGCACCAACTACCGCGCGGTCGACTCGCTGGGTCGTCCCATCATTCTCGGTGGTGGCGCGGGTCTGCGCGGCAGCGGCAACGGCGCAGGTTCGTTCCTCTACGACGCGCATAACGACAACGTCAACGACAAACGGTATTCCAACCGTTTCCTGGGCACCATCAACGCGAGCTACTTCCCGACCGATTGGGTGACGTTCGAGGGCAACTTTGCCTACGACAATCGCGCCCGCCGGGATGAATTCTGGCTGGTGAAAGGATACCGGAGCGCGGAGCTGGAACGCGAAGAAAACAACGGTCAGATGTTCGTGGGCAACCGCTACGACGAGTCCATGAACACGAGCTTCACGGCGAACTTCCGCCATCAGATCACCCCAGACCTGAACGGCAAGTTCACGGCGCGGGCGTTGTACGACGAGCAGAACAGGTCGGAAAGTAGCGCGGACGCCATCATCTTCCGCGTCAAGGACGTGTTCAGCCTCGACAACACGAGCGAGGAGTTCGACGCCGCCTCCTCGGGGTTCACCATCAAGAACACCGGATTCCTCGTCGGCGCGAACCTGGACTACAAGGACCGGTACATCCTCGACGGAACGTTCCGGTACGACGGCAGCTCGCTCTTCGGCTCCGGCAACCGGTGGGCGCCGTTCAACCGCATATCCGGCGTCTGGCGCGTGTCTCAGGAAGAGTTCTGGAACGTCCCGGTCCTGGACGAGTTCCGGCTCCGCGCCTCGCGCGGCACGGCTGGTTCCACACCGCGATTCGAGGCGCAGTACGAGACGTACAACGTGGGGTCAGGGGGCATCTCGCTCGGCCAGGCCGGTAACTCGAAGCTGAAACCCGAAACCACGACCGAGTACGAGTTCGGCACCGACCTCACACTGTTCGGTCGGGTAGGCCTCGAGCTGACCCACGCGCGCTCGAAGACCGAGGACCAGATTCTCCTCGTCGCCACACCGGCGTCACTCGGCTTCTCCGAGCAGTGGCAGAACGCGGGTACGCTCCAGAATCGCACCTGGGAGCTGGCGTTGAACCTGCCGATCATGAACCGCCGCGATTTCTCGTGGAGCATGCGCGGCACATGGGATCGCAACCGCACCCATGTCAGCGAGCTGTTCGTTCCCGAGTTTCTGTTCAACGGCGGCACGAACCAGGGCAGCGGTGGATTCTTCCGGATCACGGACTCGGCGCAGTATCGGCTCCCGGATTTCGGACCGAACTCACCCAACAGCGGCCGCAGCCTGACCAACGGCTTCGATGCGAACCGGTATGGCAACATCTGGGGGCGCAAGTTCTACCGCAACTGCGGCGACCTTCCGGGTGCGGCGCTTCAGGCGCAGTGCGGTGACGGCCGCGCGTTCCAGGTCAACGACCAGGGCTACGTG
>JBOHTL010000069.1:0-2727 GCA_050733735.1 Gemmatimonadaceae bacterium | reverse complement strand
GAATCGCACGGCCTTGAATCCGTGAGGAGTGAGGAGGGTGTCGCCCGGGATGGCACCGTACGCGTTCGCGGCGCGCCGTTCGGTGCCGCCACGCAGCACGCGCGACCAACCCGGATCTCCTGACACCGGCACGCCCGTGGCGGCGATGACCTGGTCGTCCGCGACCATGAGCACCACGTCGTACGTACCGAACTCGCCGTAAAACTCACCGGCGGGCTGCAGCGGATTGGCTTCCCAGCCGCCGCGATCGTACACCGCCACCTTCGGATACCACTGCGCGAGATCCCAGTGGCGGCCGCGACGGCCCTGCCGGCGCGGGAGTGTGGAGGGCCGCGCGTCCCACTGCATGGCGATGAGCACGGAATCGCCGGGCAGGAGCGGCGCAGGCAGCTCGACGCGGGCCACCGTGCTGTCTGGCGCGCCCGGATAGGTGGGCAGCACTTCTGCGCCGTTCACGCGCAGTGGAGCGGTGAACCGCTCGTACGCGTAGTTCGGATCCTCGAGATTCTGGAATCGGACCCGTCCTTCGCGCTCGTCGACCTCGCTCCACTTCGATCCCGGCCGGAAGGCGTTGAGATACTGATGGAAGTACATCTCGCGCAGCGTGTCCGGCGAGGTGTTGACGTACATGAGCGTGCCGCGCGCCTGAACGCGTCGATCCTGCTCGAGCAGTCGCGCGGTGATCCGATATTCGACGCGCTGTTGCCAGTAGCCGGCGGTGTCGCCGGAGGGGGGCGAGGTGAGCCCTGTCCCCGTTGGTTGGGTGGGGGTGGGAAGGACCGGAAGTTGCTGCGCAATTGCCAGGAGCAGGGCGACAGCGGGGTTCAGCATGAACGTCGGATGAAGTTTCGATGAATATCGCTGGCGAAGCGTTCGTCAAGTTGTATCGTACCGGGCCTCCTCTATGTACGCCACGTGCCTCTTCTGTCACTCGCGCCTCGGCGCCAACGACGCGGTGGAGCAGTTTCCCATCGGGCGACGTCTGGCATTCGACACCGCAAAGGGACGCCTGTGGGCTGTGTGTGGAGGATGCGGTCGCTGGAATCTCTCGCCGCTGGATGAACGCTGGGAGGCGATCGAGACCTGCGAGAAGCTCTTTCGCGCGACGCGCGTGCGCGTCACCACCTCGCAGATCGGCCTCGCGCGACTCCCCGACGGCTGCGAACTGGTTCGCATCGGCGCGCCGTTGAGGCCGGAGTTCGCCGCATGGCGCTACGGCACGCGGTTCACGCGCCGACGCATCCGCGCGCAGGCGGTGATGGGGGCGGCGGGCGTGGCAATCGTGGCGAGTGGCGCCGTTTTCGCGCCGCTGCTGGCGCCCGCGCTGGCGATGGGCGCGCTGTCGATCGTCGTGGTTCCCGGAGTCACCACGGTGATGGGTGTCGTGCCGGCGGTGGGCGCGCTCGCCCTTCGCGACTATGTCCAGCACGAGCGCGTCATCGGCCGGCTCGTGATGCGAGGCGACGCCTCAGGAAGCGGCGCGCCGCGTCTGCTGACGGTCCGGGTGAAGCACGCCGGCGCCGCGCAAATGGAAGTGCATGGAGACGACACGGCGTCCGTGACGCTCGACGTACCGCATGACGGCGGCTGGGCGCACTTCGACGGGATCGAGGCCATGCAGGCCGCGAGCACGCTGCTGGCCGGAGCCAATCGCTTCGGCGCGCCCTCCCATCAGGTGCAGGATGCGGTCAGACGCGTCGAAGAGCTGGGCGACTCCGGCAGCTTCCTCCGTGCCGCCTCGAGTCTCGGCGAGGCGCGTGGCAGTCGCATGATCTCGCTGCTCAACGTGTGGCGGCGTCTCGGGACGCTGCGCCTCTCGAGCACGGAGTGCCTGGCGCTCGAGATGTCGCTGCATGAGGAAAGCGAGCGTCGCGCGCTGGAAGGCGAGCTCGCCATCCTCGAAGCAGCCTGGCGGGATGCGGAAAGTATCGCGGCAGTCGCGGACCGGCTCTGAGGAAGTTTGAAGGTTTCAGCGTTTCACCGTTTCAACGACAGTCTGCCGCTGAAACGGTGAAACCCTGAAACGCTCAAACGTTCTGTCAGTTTGCGATCTTTCCGTCCTTCGCGCCCTTCACGTACTTATCCAGCCAGGCCACCCACCGCGCCCAGAGATCCAGGTTCGTCTCGAGCGTCGCCTGACCATGGTCCTCGTACGGGTGCATGTAGAGCGCGGCCGCCTTGCCCATGCCCTGCAGCGCGTGGAAGAGCCGTATCGAGTTGATCGGATCCGTGCCGACGTTCTGATCCTCGATGTTGTGATACATCAATAGCGCGCCCGTCAGCCGGTCGGCATACAGGAACGGCGACATCGAGAGGTACGTCTCCCGCGCGTCCCACAGCACGCGGCGCTCGCTCTGGAAGGCGTTCGGCGTCAGCGTGCGGTTGTAGTTCCCGTCGCCCGCGATGCCCGCCTTGAAGAAGGGCGTGCTCACCATGGCGTTCACGGTGCTGAAGGCGCCGTAGCTGTGGCCGCCGAGCGCCAGGCGTTGGCGATCGACGATGCCGCGGCGATCCAGCTCGTCGATCACGGCCGCGAGGTTGTTCCGGAGATCGGGAATGTAGTTGTCGTTCATCCGCCCCGATTCACCGAAGATCGGCGCGTCGGGCTCGACGACGGCGTAGCCTTGCGTGACGAAGTACACCATCGAGCGTGGCCCGAGGTCGCGGAACTGGTTCTTGTTGAAGTCGCGCAGCGTGCGATCGTACCCCGACTGGTCAGTGTACTCG
>JBOHTL010000068.1:0-4760 GCA_050733735.1 Gemmatimonadaceae bacterium | reverse complement strand
GTTCAGCCATCAGATCTCGGTGATCATGGGCGACTTTCTCTACTCGCGCGCGTTGCGAGCGCTGGTCGATCTGGAGAGCCTGCCTGTTCTGAAGATCCTGACCGACGTGTCCAACGAGCTGGCCGTGGGCGAGATGCGTCAGCTGGCAGCGATCGACTCCATCGAATTCGACGAAGCGGAGTACATCAAGCTGATTCGCGCCAAGACCGCGTCTCTGCTGTCAGCGGCCTGCGAGACGGGCGCCTTCTACGGCGCCATACAGCACCGCGCCGCGCTGGCGCGCTACGGCGATCGCCTCGGACTCGCCTTTCAGATCGCCGACGATCTGCTGGATTACACGGAGGACGAAGGCACCATGGGGAAGCCCACGGGCGCGGATCTCAAGGAGCACAAGGTGACCCTGCCGCTGATCGGGGCGTTACCCCGGCTCAGCAGGGCCGCGCGCGCGCGCGTCGACGACCTGTTTGCGGACCCCACGCCGTCGGATGCGCTGGTGGCGGAGGTCGTTGGGATCGTCGGCGATGCCGGAGGTCTGGATCACGCGCGAGCCAGCGGCGCCCGGTATGCTGCGGAGGCCAACGACGCCCTCGAAGCGCTGCCTGACACTCCCGTCCGTGCCGCGCTCGGGGATGCGATCGTCTACGTCATGGAGCGTCGCTCGTAATGCCACCCACTGGATCCGCCAAACACCGCCCCGTTTTTCACGGCGTCGTGCTCGCCATCGGCTTCGTCGTCGGCGGCGTGCTCACGCAGGTCGCGCGTCGTTTCCTGCCGGCAGGCGCGGTCAAGGAGTTTCTCACGACGGGTCTCACCCCCTCCGTGGGGCCGTTGACCATCGACTTGCTTATCTTGAAGTTCTCATTGGGCCCCGTGCTCATCGACGTCTCGCTGCTGAGTCTCGTCGGAGTGCTGGTGGCGTATCTCATCGCTCGTTCGCTCTTCTAGGAGCTTTTATGCTGGGAAATCTCGGACCGATGGAGCTCTTCATCATCCTCGTGATCGTTCTGGTCGTCTTTGGCGCCAGACGAGTCCCGGAAATCGGTGCGTCGATCGGAAAAGGGATCCGCGAGTTCAAGCGGAACATCAGTGATGTCGATCGGCAGATTCGCGAGCCCGACCGGGAAGCACGGTCCGAACGGCTCAATACCGGCGAACCGGCGGCTCAGGAGCAGGACGCGACGTCCGAGCCGAAGCGACTGCTGCGCTGACCAGAGGGGATCGCCTCGCAAAACAAAAGGCCCTCGCGACTCGCGAGGGCCTTCGTGTTTCCGCTACCCCTCTTGTCAGGGAACCTGCAGTCTGCGCAGCGCCGCGTTGATCTCGCCGCGATGGTCTTCGATCTCCGCCGATTTGCGCAGATCATCGAGGAAGAGTTGCAGGCGCTGCTGCCGAAGCTGCTGAATGCGCTGGGCGCGCAGCGTGTTCTTCTGCTGATCGAACGCGGCGCGGTCCGCGTTGACGCGACGGTCGACGCGAATCACGTAGATCCCCGTTTCATCGCGAATCGGCGCGCTGACCGCGCCCACGGGCAGGCCGAATGCAGCGCCGATCACCTTGCTGAACTGCGGCAGCCCCGGCACGAAGCTCAGACGCGTGAACATCGGCGTCTTCGTCACGGTCAGTCCCGCATTGCGCGCGGCGACGTCGAATCCGCTCGCGGCGGCGTTCTTCGAAAACTCCTGCGCGGCCGGCAGGAGCCGATCGAGGGATTTTTCGATCGCGAGACGCTCACGGATCTCGTCACGCACGCGGTCGAGCCGCGGCTCGCCCCCCGGACTGATGGAATCCAGCCGCGCCATCCAGTAACCACTCTCGTCGTCGAACAGCTCGCTGATCTCGCCACGTGTCGCGCCCCCGAAGGCCCAGGCGCTGACGCTGGGGATGGACATGCCGTTGAGTGACGCCGGGCGGTCCTCGACCACCGGTACCGTCAGCACCTGGAGGCCGAGCTGTCGGGCCGCCGTGTCGAGCTGCGCGGGGTTGTCCGCGCCCGACGCGATCCGTGCAAGCTCGTCCGCCTGGCGGTCTGTCACCGTCGCGGCGGAGTCGCTCTGCCGAATGCGAAGCAGGATGTGTCGCAGCGCGAGCGTATCGCCCTTGCGTTCGTCCACCTTGATCAGGTGGAAACCGAATGGCGTGAGCACCGGCTCGGAGATCTCGCCGGCGCGAAGCTGATACGCCGCGGTCTCGAACTCCTGGACGAAACGGCCGCGCCCTCCGCGTCCGAGGTTGCCACCGTCGGATCCGGAGACCGTGTCGACCGACTCACGACGCGCCACATCTTCGAACTTCGCACCACCGACGATTTCCTGGCGCAGCTGTGCGAGGCGAGCGCGCGTGGCCGCCGTATCCGCCGCGCCGATGACCCGGGGGATGCGAACCACCGAAAGCCAGGCCTGGCCGGGGCGCTCGAATTCCTCGCGATGGTTGTCGAAATACTCGCTGATCTCCGGGTCAGTGACCGCCGCGAGCGTCGCGGAATCGACCTGGGGACGCCAGGCGACATGGCTCACCTGCGAGGAGTCGCGCTCGTCCTGCCACGAACGCCAGAGCTCCGCATCGGTGACGTAGATGCCATCCGTCACCTGCTGAAAGAGCTTCTCTTTCGGGATCTCCGTTCGGTAGTAGCTCTCCAATGCCAGCAGGATGCCGCTCTGCCGCGCCTGCGGACTCGAGAGAAAACGCTGATACTTCTGCGGATCGAAGCGACCTTCGGTCTGGAGCTCGGGATTGTTGTACATGAAGGGCGGGGGCGCATACCGCGCGAATTCCTGCACCTCTTCATCCGTCACGGTGATTCCGCGGTCCCCGTATTCCTCCTCGAGAAGGACCTCCATGATCATCGTCTGGAGGACTTCGTTCTCGATCTGCCGGACCTCGTCCTGGGTCAGCGCGGCCCCGGAGCGCTGCTGATTCTGGATCGCCTGAGAGACACGCTCCTGCCAGCGGGTGTACAGGATGTCGTTGCCATTGACCTCGGCGACCGCGGTGTTCGATGTAACCGCCCCGCCACCGATGAGGCCGGACGTATCGGCAAAGAGGAAGACGCCGACGAAGGCGACGAAGAGGAACAGCCAAATCCACTTGGCCGTCGTCCTCATTTGTTGCAGCACAGGACTTACTCCTCGGACGGGTAGGGCAGCATGGCAAAAGCGCCGATCGCAAGCTGAAAAAGCTACCCGGCGACGTCGGCTAAAATCAAGTCGCGGCGTGACTTCTGATTGACTGCCAAAGTCGATGAGATGTATCTTGCCGCTTCCTTTTCGCGGCGCCTACCGCGCGCTGACATCACGCCAATGGCGAGTTCCGCCCGCATAGACGAGCTGCGCAAGAAGTTCGAGGAAAACCCCCGGCGGTACTTCGCTCCTCTGGCGAACGAGTACCGCAAGGCCGGGGATATCGAGCAGGCGGTCTCGATCTGCCGCGAATACTTGCCCCAGCAGCCCGGCCATATGAGCGGGCACATCGTCTACGGCCAGGCGCTGTACGAGGCGCGGCAGTACGAGGAAGCGCGAACCGTCTTCGAGACGGCGCTCGCTCTCGACCCGGAAAACCTCATCGCGTTGCGCCACCTCGGCGACATCGCGCTGATAGTTGGGGACATCGACAACGCGCGAACCTGGTACGGCCGCGTCCTCGAGGCCGACCCGCGGAACGAAGAGATCCAGGCGCAGCTCAGGAGTCTCGAGGCCATAACGTCTGCGGAGCCTACGCCGATGTCGGCTCCAACCGTACAACCTTCGGAGCCGACGCCGATGTCGGCTCCGGCCGTGCCGCCTTCGGCTGAAGCGGCTGCCGCCGCGCCGCCGGCCGAACCGCCCGCGCCTCCGTCTTCGTCAGCGCCCACGGTCGTTGTTGCGGCGATTCCAATGCCTGCGATCGAGCGCACCGTGGAGCTGCCCATGACCGCCGTGCCGTCGGCAGCGCCGGAATCTCTTTCGACGTCGCCAACGGCCGAGATCACGGTCGATAGCGTTCCGGCGCCGGCGGTGCTGGATCTCGAGAAGCTCACTCCGGCCGCGGGGCTCGAAACGACTACCCCTGGACCCACGGAAGCGCCTCCGCTGGACTCATTTACGCTCGAAGGCCTCGAAACCACTTCGATGGCTGCTGCTCCTGAGGAGGCAGCAGCGCCTGCGCCGGCGGCCGAGCCAGCCACCGAGCCAGCCACCGAGCCAGCCACCGAGCCAGCTCCTGTTCCAGACATGGAGGCAGTGTCGGTTCCGGAGAAGGAGCCGGCTCCGGTTCCGGATCTCGAATTGGCGATGCCAGCAAGCGAGCCTGCCACGGAGTCGCAGGCGCCGCCATCGCCGGCTGAAGCATCTGCGACTGAAGCCGCTCCAGCGGACGGCTCACCACCTGAGGCCGCGCAGGTCGAGGCGCCACCTCCGTCGTCCGAGCTCCCGTTCATCGACGTCGGCGAAGCGACAGCTGAAGAGAAATCCGAATCTGTTCCTGCGTCCGAGCCTTCTGTGCCCGCCGAGCCCACCCCCGCAATGGCGGAGTCCAAGCCGTTTGTCACCGAGACAATGGCGGAACTGTACGAGCAGCAGGGTCACCGTGAAGAAGCGCTTCGCGTGTATCGCGCGCTGCGGGACCAGCGGCCGAACGACGATCAAATCCGCACGCGCATCGAGCAGCTGGAGGGACAGCGTGGTCCAACAATCCGCGAACTGTTGTCACGTGTGGCCGCGCGTCGACCGCGGGTCAGCGCGCCCCCCCCTCGGCCGTCGACGGATGGCGCAGCGACCGTTGCATCC
>JBOHTL010000067.1:0-4835 GCA_050733735.1 Gemmatimonadaceae bacterium | reverse complement strand
AACTCCTGGTCCCGCGGAATGAGGCGTCCGAGCATGCGGCTCTGGGGCTGAGGAGATGGCGCTGGTCCGCTACAAAGCTCACAGCCACGGCGCCAAAGCACAATTCACGCGATTTTACATGAGCTGCGCGTACCGCGCGTCGTGGATGAGCTTGCGCTTGGCCACCAGGACGGGATTCTCGAACAGCTTGATGAGCAGCAAGCCCGCGACGAAGCCGCCCACGTGCGCCCATACCGCAACGCCGCCCGATACCTCGGGCCGCATTGGTGACAGTTGCGGCAGCCCCGCGACGACCTGCCAGGCGAACCACCACAGCAGCGCCATCCATGCGGGGACTGGAATGATCCGGATGAAGATGAGGAAGAAGAAGAGGATGTTGACGCGCGCCCGTGGATACAGCACGAGGTACGCGCCCATGATGCCCGAAATCGCGCCCGACGCGCCGACCGTCGGCACCGGTGACGTGGGAGCCATCGCGACGTGCACCCCCACCGCCATCAGCCCGCAGAGGAGATAGAAGACGAGGAAACGAAACGGGCCGGTGCTGTCCTCGATGTTGTTTCCGAACACCCAGAGAAAGAGCGCATTGCCGATGATGTGCCCCCAGCTGCCGTGGAGGAACATCGAGGTGATCGGCGTGAGCCAGTTGATTGCGTAGTCGTCGATCACGCACGCCATCTGGGGCCCGATGGGCACGTCGAAACCCACCGGCCTGGTTCGCATCAGCTCGGCCGGCACGAGCCCGAGATTGCAGACGCTCGAAGCGAGACGGTATTCGCTGAGTCCAGCGCCCTGCAGCACGACCCAGGCGACGAAGATCAGCGCCAGGACCAGCCAGGTCATCCACGGGGTGTGGAGCGTCGGGTTGTCGTCGCTGATCGGAAACATGAGCGATAGGCGATGGGTGATGGGTAAGGGGTGATTGGTGCTGGGTGCCGGCGTGACACCCAACACCCAACACCTGCCACCCACGACCCGTCGGTGCGCGGACTATGGCAGGAACAGCGCCCGGAGACCAGCGGGCGGGCTCTGTTTCTCTGCCAAAGTGGCGCAGCTGGCAGGTCCCATACTTGCCGCCCCCTCATGGGACGATTTTTTCACTTCACCACCAGAGGAAGCAAATGGCCGACAAAGTCATCGGTATCGACCTCGGAACGACGAACTCTGTCGTCGCGGTCATGGAAGGCGGCGATCCCGTCGTCATCCCGAATGCGGAAGGCGGTCGCACGACGCCGTCAGTGGTTGGATTCACCAAGGACGGTGAGCGTCTGGTCGGCCAGGTGGCCAAGCGTCAGGCCGTGACGAATCCGCAGAACACCGTGTTCTCGATCAAGCGCTTCATGGGTCGCAAGATGTCGGAAGTGACTGAAGAGGTGAAGCGCGTTCCGTATAAAGTGGTCTCGGGGAGCAATGACGTGGCGACCGTCGAGGTCCAGGGAAAGCGCTACACGCCGCCCGAGATCTCCGCGATGATCCTGCAGAAGATGAAGCAGACCGCCGAGGACTACCTGGGCAACCAGGTCACGAAGGCGGTCGTCACGGTGCCGGCGTACTTCAACGACGCGCAGCGCCAGGCCACGAAGGACGCAGGCAAGATCGCCGGGCTCGATGTGCTCCGCATCATCAATGAGCCGACGGCCGCCGCGCTGGCCTACGGTCTGGACAAGAAGAAAGACGAGAAGGTCGCCGTCTTCGACCTCGGCGGCGGTACCTACGACATCTCCGTGCTCGAGCTGTACGAAGTGGAGGGCTCGCGCCAGTTCGAGGTGAAGTCCACCAACGGCGACACGCATCTGGGCGGCGATGACTTCGACCAGCGCGTCATCGACTGGATCGTCGCCGAATTCAAGAAGGATCAGGGGATCGACCTCTCGAAGGATCCGATGGCGCTCCAGCGGCTCAAGGAAGCCGCCGAGAAGGCAAAGATGGAGCTGTCGACCACCATGTCGACGGACATCAACCTGCCCTTCATCACCGCCGACGCCAGCGGGCCGAAACACCTGCACTACACGCTGTCGCGCGCCAAGTTCGAGCAGCTCGTCGACGACCTCGTTCAGCGCACCATCCCACCGATGGAACAGGCGCTGAAGGACGCCGGGCTCAAGCCGACCGAAGTCGATGAGGTCCTTCTCGTCGGCGGCTCGACCCGCATGCCGAAGATTCAGGAAATCGTCAAGAAGTTCTTCGGCAAGGAGCCGAACAAGGGCGTGAACCCGGACGAAGTCGTCGCCATCGGCGCGGCGGTCCAGGGCGCGGTGCTGACCGGCGAGCAGAAGGACGTGCTGCTGCTCGACGTCACGCCGCTGTCGCTCGGCATCGAGACGCTGGGTGGCGTGATGACCGTGCTGATTCCGCGCAACACGACCATCCCGACGAAAAAAACGGAAGTCTTCTCGACCGCGGACGACAACCAGACGCAGGTGGAGATCCACGTGCTGCAGGGCGAGCGGCCGATGGCGCGCGACAACCGCACGATCGGCAAGTTCCAGCTCACCGGCATTCCACCGGCACCGCGTGGCATCCCTCAGGTCGAGGTCGGTTTCGACATCGACGCCAACGGCATCCTGCACGTCTCCGCGAAAGACAAGGCGACGAGCAAGGAGCAGAAGATTCGCATCGAAGCGTCGAGCGGTCTCTCCGACAACGACATCGACCGCATGGTCAAGGAAGCGGAGAAGAACGCCACGGAGGACAAGCGGAAGAAGGACGAAATCGAGTTGCGAAACCGGCTCGACAACCGGGTGTATCAGGTGGAGAAGGAGTCCAAGGAGTGGTCGGACAAGCTTCCCGCCGACGTCAAATCGAAGCTCGAAAGCGCGCTCGAGCGCGGCCGCAAGGCGGTGAAAGGCGACGATATGAGCGAGATCACGGCGGCGGACGAGGAGCTCTCGCGCGTCTTCGCGGAGGCTGGTCAGGCGTTCTACGCGCAGAACCAGCCATCGGGTGCGGGTGCTGGTACGCCCGGCGGCGACGACACATCGGGGAGCGGCGCGGGCGGCGCGGGCGGCGCAGCCGGCGCAGCCGGCGGTCAGCAGACCGGCGGCACCCAGCAGCCTGATGACGTCGTCGAGGCCGATTACGAGATCGTCGACGAGCCGAAGAAGTAAGTGAACCTCGACCCCGCTTCACGGTGTCGAACTCGACGAGTTCGCTGGAGTATCATTCGTCAGATAGTCAACCGGAGTAGCTTCACATCATGAACAAATTCGCTCGACTGCAGCTCGCTGCCGTCGCGGTCGTCGCGTTCGGCTCGGGGCTCGTCTTCGCCTCCGGCTTCGATCTCACGAAGCTGAGCTGGGCGCAGACGCAGCCGGCACCGAAGCCCACCCCGCTGGAGGTCAAACCGCTCGAGGAAACCGGTCAGGCGTTCGAGGCCATCGCCGAGCACGTGACGCCGGCGGTTGTCTCGATCACCGCCGAGCAGCTGGAAAGCCGTCGCCCGACGACGCAGCGTCGCACGCTGCCTCCAGGGATCGACGAGTTCTTCCGCCAGTTCGAGGACCTGCCGCAGCCGCCGCGCGGCGGCGGCACAGGGTCCGGATTCATCGTGAGCAAGGACGGCTACATCCTCACGAACAACCACGTCGTCGCGAATGCGGATCGCGTGACGGTCACCATGCTCGACAACCGGACCTTCGAGGCCAAGGTCGTCGGCCGCGATCCCACCACGGACGTCGCGGTCATCAAGGTGGAAGGGAAGGACCTGCCCACCGTGACGCTCGGCGACGACGCCAAGACGCGCGTCGGCCAGTGGGTGGTCGCCATCGGCAATCCGCTGGGGCTCGAGTTCACCGTGACCGCGGGCATCGTGAGCGCCAAGGGACGATCGCAGCTGAACCTGCCAAACGTTCAGCGCTACTCCATTCAGGATTTCATCCAGACGGACGCGGCCATCAATCCCGGCAACTCCGGCGGTCCGCTCGTGAACATCCGCGGTGAAGTGATCGGCATCAACAGCGCGATCGCCAGCCAGACCGGCTTCAACGCCGGTTACGGCTTCGCGATACCGATCACGCTCGCGAAGCTCGTGATGGACGACCTGATTCAGCACGGCCGCGTACGTCGCGCCGTGTTGGGCATCAGCATCGCCGACGTATCACCGACCGATGCGCGCGCCGCCGGGTTGACGGACATTCGCGGCGTGATGGTCGACGGTTTCGATCCATCGGAGTCCGAGAGCCCTGCCGCCCGGGCGGGGATGCAGCCCGGCGACATCATCATCGCCGCGGGCGGGCAGCGCGTGAACCGGCTCTCCGAGCTGCAACGCATCATACGCGGCTTCAAGCCGGGTGACATCGTGGAGATCGAGGCGATGCGCTTCAAGGAGCGCAAGAGCTTCCGCGTTCGGCTCGGAGAACCCCCGCGTCCAGCGGACGAGGAGATTGCCAGTGCCGACCGTCCCGAAGCTTCGCCGGCCAGCGCCGGCGAGCGCAGCAACGAGCGCCTCGGCATCAGTTTCTCGCCGGTGCCCGCCGAATTCATCCGGGCACGGCGCGTGGCAACGGACTATCGCGATGGGTTGCTCGTCACCGACGTGTCGGCGCGCGGACCGGCGTACCGGGAGCTCTTCCCGAACCGCGACATCATCGTGCGCGTGCTGAATCCCGTGCGGCGCGAGGTGCGGAATGTTTCGGATCTCGAGCAGGTCGTCGCGTCGCTGAAGGACGGCGACGTTCTGTCGCTTCTGGTCTGGGACACCGCGGTGGCAGGCGACCAGGTCGGCCGGACGCGCGTGGTGAACATCGCGATCCAATAACCGAAGGCGAGAAGGCGAGAAGGCGAGAAGGCGAGAAGGCGAAGAGAGATCCTCGCCTTTTCCTTTTCTCCGTTCGCCT
>JBOHTL010000066.1:0-5340 GCA_050733735.1 Gemmatimonadaceae bacterium | reverse complement strand
GGCCGGGATACAGGAGCAGCACCTCGAGCGCGTTGGCTTCCAGCTCCGATTGAAAGGACCTGTTGAATGCCAGCACCATGGCGAACAGCGTCGCGAGCCACACGACGCCGGCGGCGGCGTGTCGCAGCACGGCCGCGTCGGGGCCGAGCGCGATCCCCATCAGAACCAGAATCGTGACGCCGAGCGCAGCCACGCTGTTGAATCCCGCCTTGCCGCGGACCTCCGTGAGGAGATCCTTCGTCGCGATCGCGCGCACACGGCGCCAGTCGTCGGAGCGCATCAGTTGAGTTCCAGCACGCGCATGGATTCGCCGATGTCCGTGAGTCGCGTCCCCACGCGTCCGTTCACGAGCGTGAACGTGCCATGGAGAACCCCGCGCGCAGGCGCGAGCTCGTGCAGCGCGATCATGGCCACTCCGCCGCCATCGATGGTATCGGCGACGACGGAGTTCATCAGCGTCACGCCGTCGGCGTCCAGATTGCTGTACGGTTCATCGAGAAGCAGCACGCTCGGCTTCCTTAGAATCAGTCGTCCGAGCGCCAGTCTGCGCTGCATCCCCGCCGAGAATCCGCGCGCGCGCTGGTCAGCGACGCTGGCGAGGCCGATCCGATAGAGAACACCCGCCACCGACTCGCGGGGCTCTCCAAGCATGTCCGCGGCGAACTCCAGGTTCTCGCGCGCGGTCAGGTCGTCATAGATGCCGGCCGCGTGCGCGAGATAACCGAGCTGACGTCGCACACCGTTCGCGTTGCGCTCGATGTCCAGTCCGCTCACCGTCACCGACCCGGCATTCGGCTTCAGCAGCGTGCCGACAACGCGCAGGAGCGTGCTCTTGCCGCTTCCGTTGGCGCCGAGGATGGCGATCGCCTGGCCGGGCGCAACGGCCAGCGTGACACCGCGCAATATCCAGCGAAAACCGAAACGTCGGCCCAGCCCCTCGATCCGGATTCCAGCTCGAGCGGGAAGGGAAGCTCCCGGGAATCGGCTCGGCGCCGACGCCGGATCGCGAGCCAGCGCGTGATTCATGGGTCATACATACGCCTGGGTTCACAATAAGTCAAGTAGATACTTGACAAATGGTGGCCAAGTCACCATTCTGATTCAGGAGCCGAGACGCTCCATCAGAGACAACCCCGTGGGAGGCGTAGAAACATGCGCTGGACTCAAACGAGTTTCAGGACTCGGTCCCCCAACAGGACGAGCGCCCTGGCAATCACCGCTCTGCTCGTCGCTGCATTCGTCATCGCGGTGCTCGCGTCGCTGCCGTCCTGACGCCGTGCCGGGAGGACGAGTGACGCGCGATGCGTCGCTCGTCCTCGAGGCGGTGGGTTACGGATGGATCTGAAACGTCAGGCGCGCAGATACTGCTCGACGCCGGCCATGAGCATTTCGACGCCGACGATCACCAACAGCATGCCCATCAACCGTTCGACCGCGGTCAGGCCGCGATCCCCGAGCAGCGATCGCAAGCCGCTGGCGAAATAGAGGATGACTGCGGAGGCGAGCCACGCGAGAACGACGGCTCCCAGCCAGACTGGCCACCGCGTGGGCTCGCGCGTCATGAAGAGCAGCTCGGTCGCGAGCATCCCCGGGCCCGCGGTATACGGTATTGCGAGAGGTACCACGAACGGTTCTTCACGAACCTCCTCGCGCAGTGATCGCTCGCGCGTCGGGAAGATCATCCGCAACGCGATCAGCAGGAGAATGAAGCCACCGCCCGCGGTGAGCGCTGCCGGAGACACGTGCAGGAGGCCGAGGATGAAGCGGCCGAGGAACAGGAACACGACCATGATCACCAACGCAATGAGCAGCTCGCGTATGATGATGGGACGCATGCGCGCAGGTTCCACGTGACGGAGCGCCGCGAGGAACAGCGGCACGTTGCCAAGCGGATCCATGACGAAAAACAGTAAGACCGCGGCGGAAAGCAGGGTCATGAGCGGGCCTTCGCCCATTCAGCGAGAAAACGCAGAGCACCGTTCAACGAATTACATCGGAAAGAATCTGAAGGGCAGGATACGGCTGAGAGGACGGACACTGGCAGTAGAGTCCCTTTTTCGCGTCGTGATCGGCACCTGAATTGCAACCGCGGCTCGCGAGTTGGAAAGCTCTCGAGAGGTCAAAAATGCCCGCTTCGACGCTTCGCGTCCATTTTCCGCTGGTCCTTCTGGTGGTGCTTGCTTGCACTCAAACCGGGACCCGTACCGAGGTCTCAGTGGAGACCGCTCCAGCCGTCCAGGAGACCAGTACCGGAGCAGTCGCCTTTACCGACTGGAGGGGCGCCTCGCCCGGAGTTCGCTACCACATCAGGCCGGGCGACCTGCCGATGCCGGTGATGACGGTCTCGCACCCCGAGGCTTCGATCGCGAAGCCCGCGGAGGTGGTCGCACCGCCGTCAGGCGCGATGCCGAAAGTACCGGACGGCTTCGCGGTGCGCGTGTTCGCCAGCGGATTCAAGCAGCCGCGGAGGCTGCGCATCGCGCCGAACGGCGACATCTTTCTCTCGGAGAGCGGCACTGGGCGAGTGCTCGTGTTCCAGGAACGCGACGCGGGCAGCGCTGCTCCGAAGCCCCACGTCTTCGCTGAGAATCTCGACCGGCCCTACGGCATCGCCTTCGTGCCGCCCGCCGATCCGCGATATGTCTACGTCGCGGCGGCAAATCAGGTCGTCCGCTATCCGTATCGCAGCGGCGCACTCAAAGCCGCGGGGCCGGCCGAAGTGATCGTCCCCAACATTCCGACGAAGCGACACTGGACGCGGGACCTGGCGGTGTCACGGGATGGTCAACGGCTGTTCCTCGCCGTCGGCTCGGCGTCGAATCTGGGCGTGGATGGCATGGGCGAGATGACACCGGAGAGAATTCGGAAATTCGAAGAGACGCATGGGCGCGGTGCCGCGTGGGGCGAAGAAGAGAATCGCGCGGTGGTTCGCGTGTTCGACCCTGACGGAAAGAGCGTTCGCAACTATGCCACGGGCCTGCGCAACTGCTCGGGCCTGATGATGCAGCCCGGCACGGATAACCTGTGGTGCGTCGTCAACGAGCGCGACCATCTCGGTCCGAACGCGGTGCCGGACTACATGACGCTCGTGCGGGAGGGCGCCTTCTACGGCTGGCCCTGGTACACCATCGGCGACAGGCAGGATCCCGCCATGAAGGGCGAGCGTCCCGACCTCAAGGGCGAGGCACGGGTGCCCGACGTGCTTATCCAGGCCCACTCCTCCGCGCTGAGCGTGGCGTTCTATGATCGCGACGACTTTCCCGCTGAATACCGCGGCGATGCGTTCGTCGCGCTGCATGGTTCCCATAGCCGGCCTCAAATGACCGGGTACAAGGTGGTCCGCGTGCACATGCAGGATGGCAGACCGACCGGCGAGTACGAAGACTTCATGACCGGCTTCGTGTTGGACAACGACACGGTGTGGGGCCGGCCGGCCAGCGTAGCGGTCACCCGGGACGGTGCGCTGCTGGTGAGCGACGACGCCAACGGTACGATCTTCCGGGTGACGCGCAAATGAAGGCGAAGAACGGCCGCGCGTAAGTCTACGCTGGAAGGGCACCGCGACGCATCATGCGGCGCGTTGTCGCGGCAGTAAGATCGCAACGCCCAGAATCGCGGCGATCAACGATGCGGCGAAGATGGCGGCCTTGGCGGCGCTGAACTGCGCCGGGTCCGGGTACGCGTACGCCGCGATGAACAGGGACATGGTGAACCCGATTCCGCCGAATGCGCCCGCTCCCGCGAGCTGTCTCCACGAGTACTCCTCGGGCTTGGCCGCCGCCTTCAACCGCACAGCGATCCAGGCGCCTGCGACGATGCCGACCGGCTTCCCCACCACCAGCCCGAGCAACAGTCCCAGCACGAGTCGCATCTGGCCGTCGAGCAAACCGGCGGCGAACACGAGCCCCGCATTGGCCAGCGCGAAAATTGGCAGCACGAAATAATTCGACCAGGGCTCCGCCGCGCGCAGCACCTTGCTGGCCGGCGACTCGATGCGTTCGTAGATCACCTCGAGTGCTCGCAGCGTGGATGGCGAGGGACCTCCCCGCGCCGGTTGCTCGCCATGTTCGGCGCGTTCCGCGTCCAGCACCTGCTGCGCCTGCGCCGTCAGCGTGCGGAGGCTCGGGGGCGGCCGCGTCGGGATCACGAGCGCGAGGATGACGCCGGCGAGCGTCGCGTGGACTCCGCCTTCGTGAAGGCAGTACCAGAGGAGGATCCCGAACACTCCGTAAGGCAGCACCCGGTAGATGTTCCACCGATTGAACGCCATCAGCACGGCCGTGACGGCGGCAGCGCCGATGAGATACCAGAGAACGAGCTGCTCGGTGTAAAACACGGCCACCACGCCGATCGCCACCAGGTCGTCGACGATGACGGCAGCAGTGAGGAAGACGCGCAGGTGGACAGGCACCCGGTCGCCCAGCAATACCATCAACGCGACGGCGAACGCGGTGTCGGTGGCGATGGTGACACCCCATCCATTTGCCAGCGCATTCGGTGCGATGGCGATGTAGATCGCTGCCGGGATGATCATCCCGCCAAAGGCGGCTGCGATTGGCAGCGTGGCCGCAAGCCGTGAGCTCAGGCGGCCAACGGTGAATTCGTGCTTGATCTCGAGCCCGACGACGAGGAAAAACACGGTCAGCAGGCCGTGGTTCACCCAGTCCAGCGCCGACAGGGCGAATTCGCGCTCGCGGAAACGAATTCCCAGCGGCGCCTGCCAGAACGCCTCGACCGCGGGCCCCACCGCCGAATTGGCGAGTCCGAGCGCCGCGAGAATCGTGAGCAGGAGGAGCAGGCCGATCGACGGCGCCCAGCGCGCGAAATCCGTGAGCGCCGTCTGGAGCCGTTGTCCCACGGAGCCCACCAGCGCTTCGGTGAGCGCGTCTTCATCCCACGCCCCTTCATAGCGACGACCGTTGATGAAGAACGTCGGCGTCATTCGCGCGCCGCTGCGCAACCCGCTCTGCGCATCGTCGCGTACCCGCTTCGCCACTTTCTTTCTCAGGGCTTCATCGCGGCGTTCGACGGGCGGCACTCCCAATCGCTCCGCGACCGCCTTCACATCGCCCTCGTCGATGTCGGGGTCGCCCTTCATGAAGGCGTCGTGTGCTTCCCAGAAGCGATCCCCGGTCTGCGACGCGTATTCGGCGAGCTCCGCTGCCTTGGTCGCCACGGAGCGATCGGTCAGCGGCAGATGACGGTAGACGTATGTCAGCTCAGCTCCGAACCGCTCGCGAAGCTTCGCCACCACCTCATGCGCCGCGTGACAGTACGCGCACGCGTAGCTCCCGTACTCGACGAGGGTGAGGTTCCCGTCGAAAGGGCCGAGCACGTGAT
>JBOHTL010000065.1:0-4188 GCA_050733735.1 Gemmatimonadaceae bacterium | reverse complement strand
GTATTGATCGGTGGAGTCGCGCCCGATGTTCACGAAGGGGAGCACGACGATGGAGTACGCCCGCGCGGCGGCCGCGGCCTGCGCGGTCTGAGCGACCGCGGTTGCGTCGGTCGACGTGCTGGCATCATCCCGCTGCCACCACGCGGCAACGACGGCGAGCACGACGATCGCGGCGACGGCGATCGTGATGCGGACGGAGTGCGACGGCTTCACCGCGGGGATGGACGCCGACGCGAATGCTCCGCTCACCATGTCCGGATGTTCGAGGCGATCGGCGATCTCCTGCGCGGACTGCGGACGCTTCTCGCGCTCCTTCTCCAGGCACTGCATCACGAGCGCCGCGAGCGTCCCGGGGACGTCGGTGCGGATCGCCGGAATCGGCGCGGGCGTCGCCGTGAGCTGCGCGGCGAGCAGCGCTTGTGGCGTCTTGCTCTTGAAGGGCACCTGCCCCGTGAGCATCTCGTACGCCATGATGCCGAACGAGTAGAGGTCGGCGCGACCGTCGGTGTCCGGATCGGCGGCTGCCTGCTCGGGCGCCATATACGCGGGCGTGCCGAGCGTGGTGCCCAGCTGCGTCAGCGCTGACTTCGACGCGGCGGTTCCGGCGGTGCCCTGACTCCGTCCGTCGTCCGTCGCGATGGATCCCAGCACCGCTTTCGCGATGCCGAAGTCCGTAACCGTCGCCGATGTTCCGGCCAGCAGCACGTTGTCAGGCTTGATGTCGCGATGCACCACGCCGCGCTCGTGCGCATAGGCCAGCGCGCGCGCGACGTCCTTCAGGATGCTGACCGTGCGCCCGACGGTGAGCCGGCCCTCGCGCTGGATGCGCGTACGGAGCGACTCGCCGTCCACGAAGGGCATCGTGAAGTACGGCATGCCGTCGATCTCGCCCGCGGACAGCACACCGACGATGTGCGGGTACTGCAGCGCGGCCGCGAGCATGATCTCGCGCTTGAAGCGATCGACGGAGACGCTCGCCGCGAGGTCGGGCGGCAGAACCTTGACCACCACACGGCGTCCCAGGGCGCTGTCGTGGGCCACGAACACGCGCGACATCCCGCCACCAGAGAGCTCGCGCTCGATGGTGTAGGTGGGGCCGAGCGATTTCTCGAGGCCGTCCTTCAGGTCAAGCACGACTGCGACGGTTGGGCGGTTGACGGTTGTAGACGATTATCGCGTCTCTTTTGACACCCAGCGAACCCGTCTGGTTGGGGTTGAGGTCACCTCTACCAGCCTGGACGCTGGAAAGGACCGGTTCAGCTATTTTTCGCCCCATGACGCACGTACCCCGCTACGTCCCGGCCAAGACCAATCAGGGCTGGCCCGTCGTCGGCCTCATCGCGCTGCTGGCCGCCGCGCTGATCACGTCGGTTGTCGTCATCCATCAGCGCACCTACAAGCACCCCACGGATCCGACCTGGCACGCCGTCGGAGGTGCCGGCGCGACGGAACCAACGCCGGCGCACTAGCTCGAGCCGTCGCCGGACGCGCCCGTCCGGCCGGGGCGCGGTTGTAAGGCGTTGCTGGCGAATGCAGTATTCGGGGTGCGCGCGTTCACGTATCACCGTCCTGCGTCGCTCGAAGACGCGGTAGCGAGTCTCGCCCGCCCGCACACGCACGCTCTTGGCGGTGGAACGGACCTGCTTCCCTGCGTCGAGGACGGAGTCGCCACTCCGTCGTCTGTCGTGGACCTGCGCGCCATACGCGGCCTCGATCTCATCGAGACCCTTCCCGAGGGCGGCCTTCGAATGGCGGCGGCCGCGCGCATCGCCGACATCGCCGCAAGCGATCTCGTTCGGTCCCGTTTCCCCGTGCTTGCAGCCGCCTGTGATGCGGTCGGCACTCCCGCCTTGCGCAACATGGGCACGCTGGGCGGCAGCCTGTGTCAGCGCCCGCGCTGCTGGTATTTCCGGCGTGGAATCGCATGTCTCAAGAATGGCGGGGCGACCTGTCCCGCGCATGACGGCGAGAACCAGTACCACGCGATTCTCGACGGCGGTCCATGCTACATCGTGCACCCGTCTGATCCCGCCGTCGCGCTCACCGCGCTGGACGCCGATGTGGAGATCACCGGGCCGGACGGAACGAGCCGGATTCCGATCACGCAATTCTTTGTTCTGCCGCGCGATCGCATGGACAGCGAGACAGTGCTGCGCCAGGGGGAGATGGTATCCGCGGTCATCATCCCCGCTGCGTTCTCTGAAACGCTGAAACCCTCAAACGGTCAAACCATCAAACCGTCAAACCGTCAAGCCGTCAAACAGATCTTCCGCAAGCTCACTCAGCGCTCCGCCTGGGACTTCGCGCTCGTCAGCATCGCCGCCACCAGACGTTCCGACGGCGCCGTACGTCTCGTGCTCGGCGGCGTCGCGCCTCGTCCCTGGCGCGTGTCCGAGTCCGTGGAGGAGGATGTGGCGTCGGGCGGGCTCGACGACGATTCCATCGCCGCGCTCGTGGACCGCGCGCTGTACGATGCGGAACCGCTGTCGAAGAACGGATACAAGGTCGCTCTCGCCGCGTCGCTGCTGCGCGAGGCCATCACGGAGCTGTCCGCATGACGTCGGGCGCGACTGCCTGGTTGATCGATCAGCGCTGGGCGAAGGCCTATCCGCTCGCCGAGGAAACGACGATCGGACGCGGCGGTGACAGCACGGTCGTCCTGCGCGATCCCGCGGTCTCGCGCCGCCATGCGGAGATCACGCGCGACGGGGACGCGTACGTGCTGCGCTCGATGGGCTCAGCGGGCACGCTGCTCAACGGCGTGCGGGTCGCGACCGACTGCGTGCTTCAGGAAGGCGACCTCATCGAGATCGCGTTCACGACGCTGCGATTCACGAAGCTGGCGCCGACGGGCGAGATGTTCGTTGTGCCGCGGGATGCCGTGTATTCGCGCGACCGCCTGGATGTGCCCACACGCGCGACGCTGCACCGGCTGCACCCGATTACGCTGATGTCGCGATGGCAGCGGTATTGGCATCTGTTGCTTGCGCTCCTTCTGGTGGTGTTGGTGCTGGCGATCTGCGCGGCTTAGGGTAGCCGCTCGCGGACGACGCGGCAGGCGTCCGGGGCGCCCGGCATCTACCCCGAATCCCAAAACCGACTAACTTTATCCCATTGGGTATCTAAGTCCGTACAAAGACTGCATTTAGCCGGGATCGAGATGAGTTCGCAGATCGACAGCCTGATTACGCGCGAGTACGCCGCCGGCTTCGTCACGGATATCGAGCAGGACACCATCCCGCCCGGTCTCAGCGAGGACGTCGTTCGTGAGATCTCGCGCCGCAAGAAGGAGCCGCCCTTCATGCTCGAGTGGCGGCTGAAGGCTTACCGTCGCTGGCTGACGATGAAGGAGCCGCACTGGCCCAACGTCCATTACCAGCCAATCGACTACCAGGCAGCCAGCTACTTCTCCGCGCCGAAAACGACGAAGCCGCTGGGCTCGCTGGACGAGATGGACCCCGAGATCAGAAAGACTTACGAGAAGCTCGGCATCCCGCTGCACGAGCAGAAAATGCTCGCCGGTGTCGCCGTCGACGCGATCTTCGACTCCGTGTCGGTCGGGACGACGATGCGCGACGAGCTCGCGAAATACGGGATCATCTTCTGCTCTTTCGGGGAAGCGGTGCGCGATCACCCCGAGCTGGTCGAGAAGTATCTCGGCTCTGTCGTCCCCTACAGCGACAATTTCTTCGCGGCGCTCAACAGCGCCGTCTTTTCCGACGGCTCGTTCTGCTACATCCCGAAGGGCGTGCGCTGCCCTATGGAATTGTCCACCTACTTCCGCATCAACGCGGCGGACACGGGACAGTTCGAGCGCACGCTCATCGTGGCCGACGAGGGTGCGTACGTCAGCTACCTCGAGGGATGCACGGCGCCCAAGCGCGACACCAACCAGCTGCACGCGGCGGTCGTGGAGCTTGTGGCGCTCCCTGGCGCGACGGTGAAGTACTCCACCGTGCAGAACTGGTACGCCGGCGACAAGGAAGGAAAGGGCGGCATCTACAACTTCGTCACCAAGCGCGGCATGGCGTTCGAGAACTCGAAGATCTCCTGGACGCAGGTGGAGACCGGTTCCGCGATCACCTGGAAGTATCCGTCAGTCGTGCTGAGGGGCGACAACTCCGTCGGCGAGTTTTACAGCGTGGCGGTTGTAAACAACCGTCAGCAGGCGGACACCGGCACCAAGAT
>JBOHTL010000064.1:0-1879 GCA_050733735.1 Gemmatimonadaceae bacterium | reverse complement strand
TCCCGGGCGTGGCCCGTTCGTCGTGAACACTTTTTCCATGATGGTCAGCACGCTGTCGATCGCGTGATCGCCGATCGCGTGCACGTTGGCCCACCAGCCGGCCGAATCGAGTCCGAAGAGCAGACGCTCCATGTTTCCTGCCGGCTCCATACCCGATCCCGGGCCATCGGTGGCCCCCGTGTTCGTGCTGTCGCGCCACTCGCCGCGCCGTCCGGAATGCAGCTGCGGCTCGTAGAAGCGCGCGGTGGAATTGCCCTGGATGCCGTCGACGAACCCCTTGAGCGCGCGGATGCGGATCCAGTCGTCGCCGAAGCCCGGCGAGATGCCCGCGTACGTAAGCTCGTTCCATTTGTCGAGCGTCGGACGCGCGAATACCCGCACCGTGAGCTCTCCGCGCCTCTTGAGCTCCGTGAACACCGGGAGCAGCGACGGCGGGGTGATGTCGTGGATCGTCGTGACTCCGAGCTCCGCGAGGTGCTGCATCGCCGCGCGCGCCTCGCGCAGCCGCTGATCGAAGGTCCTGGGCGCAATCGCGCGGCGCACACGGGTGAGCGCGGCCCCGGAGACGCGCCCCGTCGCGCGGCCAGTCACGCACTCGAGACCCTCCACGGGCTGCGCGCAGCTCAATCCCGCGCGCTCGAGCGCGACGCCGTTCGCGAGGTATGCGCTGCGGTCCCAGCGGTTCACGAGGATCGGTGTCGAGCCGCTGATCGAATCGATGATCGAGCGATCCGGAGAGAAACGCCGACGCGGAGACGCGGCACTGTCGGTGCCCGTACTGTTGGCCTGCCAGTCCTCGTACGCGCCCCAATCGCCGCCGGTCAGCCAGGCTCCGGGGCTCATGCGCGCGACCGCGGCCTTCACGCGCGACGCAAACGGACCTGAGCTACTGACGTCGAGCAGGTTCGCGCCGATCAGCAGCGCGCCAGCGGAGCTGAAGTGGGTGTGGTCGTCGATGAAGCCGGGGGTGACGAACCGTCCGCCGGCGTCGATCACCCGCGTGTTCGGCGTGCGATGCCGCTCGACATCGGCATTGGTTCCCACTGCCAGGAGCCGCTCGCCGCGAACCGCCAGCGCTTCGGCGCGCGGACGCAAAGAGTCCGCGGTCCAGATGCGGGCATTTCGGACGATCAGATCGGCTTCCTGTGCAGGCAGCGCGAAGGCAACGCCCAGGAGAGGTGCAACGACGGGGCTGAGTCTCATGACATGAGATTGCATCCTGAACGTGTGCTCCGAAAGGCATGACGCGGGTGACGACCTACCTTACACGGAATGCGACTCGCCGCCGCCATCGACATCGGAGGCACGCACACCAAGCTCGGCATCGTCGACGAGCAGGGCGCGATCATCGTGCGTGGCAGGATCGAGACGCCGCGCGCCGGCGATCCAGACCCGCTCGTCGCCTCGATCACGGAAGAATTGCGTGCCGTCCTGGAGACGCATGCCGTCGAAGGCATCGGTGTGTCCGTTGCCGGTTTTCTCAATCCCGCGCGCGACGCGATGGTGGGAAACGCCAATCTGCCGGCGCTGTGCAACTTTCCGTTACGCGCGGCGCTCGAGGAGCGACTCGGCAAGCCATGCCGCCTCGAAGTGGACTCGAACGCCTCCACGATCGCCGAGTTCCGATTCGGAGCCGGCCAGGGAGTCGCGCGCCTGCTGGGTATCGCGGTCGGCACCGGCGTCGGCGGCGGCGTGATCATCGACGGCACGCTCCTGCGGCATACGGGCGAATGCGCCGGCGACCTGGGCCACGTGATCGTCGCGCCCACCGGGCGACGCTGCACCTGCGGCGCCACCGGCTGCCTGGAAGCGATGGTGTGTTCCGCGGCGCTCGCGGAGCGAGCCGGTGGCGCCCGGGTACGCGAGATCGTCGCTGGTG
>JBOHTL010000063.1:0-2707 GCA_050733735.1 Gemmatimonadaceae bacterium | reverse complement strand
CCCGCGTCCCTAGCCCTCTTCCCTGGTCCCGCCGTTGAACTTTCCCTGTTCCCTGGTCCCCGTTCCCTTTTCCCGCTTCACAATTTCGCTCCAACGGTCTTCATCGATGTTTCCCCCGGACACCACTACAGCGCACGGCGTCTCCGGCTTCAATCGTCCCGTCAGGATCGCCGCCACGCCGCACACCCCCGCGCCTTCGACGCGAGCGCCATGCTCGCTCGCGAACCACGCGATGGCATTCGCGATGTCCTCCTCCGGCAGCGCGACGATGTCGTCGAGGCCGTGACGTCCGATGTCCAGCGCATCCTCGTCGATCTGACCGGCCAGGCCGTCGGCGAGCGTGGGGACGCTTTCGATCTCCACGATGCGCCGCGCGCCGAGGGATTTCGACATCGCCGCCGTGTTCACGGACTGCGCGCCATAGATCCGCACGAGCGGCTTTTCCTCGCGCAGGAGACTCGCGCATCCTCCCAGGAGACCGCCCCCGCCGACATTCACCACCAGCGCGCGGAGTCCGGGAAGCTCGTCGATGATCTCGAGCGCGACAGTTCCCTGACCGGCGATCAGCTCATCGCCGAGACACGGGTTGATGAATTCGCGCCCTGTCTCGCGGCCGAATGCTTTGGCCGCAACCATCGCCGCATCGTAGTCGGGCTCTCCCTCGTCGAGCTCCGCGCCGAGATCGCGGATGCCATTCTTTTTCACCTCGGGCGCGGTATTCGGCACATAGATCTTCGCCGCGATGCCGAGCGTCCTGGCCGCGAACGCGACACCCATTCCATGGTTGCCCGCGGACGACGCGACGACGCCGCGCTCGCGTTTCTCCCGTGGAAGGGTCGATAGCGCGTTGAGCGCCCCGCGCACCTTGAACGATCCCGTGATCTGCTGGGTCTCGAGCTTGAGATGGACGTCGCCTCGCGCGATACGGCTCAACATCGCGCTGCGCACGAGCGGCGTGCGCTTCACATGCGGTGCGATGCGGGAGGCGGCCTTTCGGACCGCGGCGGCGGTGAGGCGTTCGAACACGAAGAGACAGTTTCAGGGTTTCAGAGTTTCAACGTTTCAGAGTTTATCCCGAGACAGCCACCGCGGAAACGTTCAAACTCTGAAACCCTGAAACGCTCCCGCCGTGTTACCCGCGCCGATCACGCTCGTCAACTTGATCGAAGCGCTGGTCCTGGCTAGGTTTACACGTGGGCTCCGGGGCTGTAGCTCAGCTGGGAGAGCGCTGCAATCGCACTGCAGAGGTCACCGGTTCGATCCCGGTCAGCTCCATTTTGACAAGTGTCGCTCCAGGCTGGTATGATTCTGGCCTGACACATAAATGCCCGCCGCTGTTCGGTAGGACGTAGAGTTCCAATGACGGCGCGCGTGGCAAATTAATCGCCGCGGACCTTTAGGGTTCAGCGGCGTTTCTGTTTTCCGGGGACTGGAGAGCGGAGCTCGCGGCCCCGCGAACGTCCGCCAGCATGGCGGTCATGAGGTCGTGCAGCCATGCCATCTCCTCGCGCTCCACGTCGCCCGCATAATCGCTCATGGCAATCGCGCCGAGCCGGGCGATGAAGCGCAGAATGGCGCTCTCCTGGACCTCGAGCCGCAACGCGCGATACAGGAGGCTCTGCGCGCCCGCGCTGTCGCGCACACCGATGCGGAACATCGCGCCTTCGCCCTCGAAGGGTCGCCGCAGCGGAGCGCGGAGCAGCGTCTCCGTGAAGAATGGAAGCACCCAGTCCGGTTCGTCGCGCGACACGATCTCCCACGCGCGCTCGTGCTCGGTGGACACGAAGCGAAAATCGCCGCGATAACGTTCCATGCCGATCGTGAACCGGCTCACCCGCACCCTGACGTCTGCCTCGAGCGTCAGGGAATCCGGCATCACGCGGGACGGTCCGGCGAGCGCGAGCATCCGTCCGCCAGCGGTCCGCACGCGCACGGTCAATCGACCGCGCTCGAGCCCCATCTCGAAGTAAGAGAGGCCCGACGAGTCCACGAGCGACATCCGCATGCGCGCGGTGTGCACGTAGCGTCGGACATATTTCGCCAGCGCGGGGTACTGCTGTTCCACTCCTTCCGGCGTGATGCTGATCGCGAAGAGCGCGCTCGTCGAACGGTCTGTCAGGTGCGTGGTCCGGATCGAGTCGATGCGGAACAACTGCCCGGCCACCTTGCTCGCGCGCGGCATCACCTGACGGTAGTCCGCGCGCACCTCGGCTTCCGTGCGTCCCTCGGCGCTCGCCATGATGGCCGCGAACATCGCGCCGATCTCCGGAGCGCTCACACCACCGAGCGCGTAGGCGACGTCCGTGTTCCACCGAAATTCGTCGTCCGAGAGCCGCCGCAGCTCCACCTCGTGTCGTGCTTCGGCGTAGGCGGCCGGTGCGGGGACGACTCGCGCGGCCTGCATGGCGTAGCGGGTTCCGTCGAAGTGGCCGCGAACGAGTAGCTGCCGCACTGAGTCGGACATCGACGTCCAGACACCCGTGTCACTCCACAACCGTGACGGGACGACTGCATGCTTCGCGATCCGGACGCGCGCCGTGTCGTACTTGAGGTCGCGATATGGATCTTTGACACGCAGGGCCAGCGAGAGGAACAGCTCCTCGGCGCGGGCTCTCGATGTTGCAACGCCGGGCTTGCCGAGCGACTGGAGCACATCGCGACACCCCAGGAGGAGCAGCGGCAGTGCAAACAAGGCGGCGCTGAAGCG
>JBOHTL010000062.1:0-5080 GCA_050733735.1 Gemmatimonadaceae bacterium | reverse complement strand
GTCGAGCACCGAGACCGCTGATCCGAAGATTCTGTTGATCGAGTCCATGCGCTCGAATCTAACGCTATTGTTACTGATGACCTTACCTCCCATGAAGCCATTGATTGCTGCAGCGATCGTCGCCTGCTCCGCTGTGCTGGGCGCCCAGACTCCGCCGACTGAGACGGTCGCCATCCGCGCGGCACGTCTGATCGACGGCACCGGGGCCGCGCCGGTCGCCAACGGAGTCGTCGTCGTCACCGGGAACAGAATCGTCGGCGTTGGCCGCCAGGGCTCGGTCACGATACCCGCAGGCGCGCGCGTCATCGACCTCGGAAACGCGACGCTGCTTCCGGGATTCATCGACATGCACACGCACATCATCGGCCGTGGCCTGGCCGATCCGGCCTCCGATAACGCGATCGCGCGCGACTATGCGAGCCTGGGCGCGATCATCGGCGTCGAGAACGCGCGTCGCACCCTCATGGCCGGTTTCACCACGATCCGGAATCTCGGCGCGCCGAACTTCGACGACATGGCGCTGCGGACCGCGATCGACGCCGGCATCGTCCCGGGGCCGCGGATGCAGGCCGCGGGGCACTCTCTCGGCATCACGGGCGGACATTGCGACGAGAATGGATTCCGCCCCGGGCTCTTCGATGCCGACTATCGCAAGGGCATCGCCGATGGCGCCGATGCCGTTCGCGCGGCCGTGCGCTACCAGGTGAAGTACGGCGCCGACGTCATCAAGACGTGCGCGACCGGTGGCGTGCTGTCTGAGGTGGCCGGCCTGGCCGTCTCGCAGTACACGCTCGGCGAGTTGCAGGTCATGGTCGAGGAGGCGAACAAGCTCGGTCGCAAGGTGGCCGCGCACGCGCATGCCACCGAAGGGATCAAGACGGCGACTCGCGCCGGCGTCGCGTCGATCGAGCACGGATCATTCCTCGACGAGGAGGGCGCGCGGCTGATGCGAGACCGCGGCACCGTGCTGGTGCCGACTGTCAGCGCCGGCGAAGTCGTGGAACAGATGGCGAAGAGCGGCCGACTCACGGGCCTGCGCGCCGAGAAGGCCCTCGCCGCCGCGGCTGGAATGCGCAACGGCATCCGGCTCGCCGTGCGAAACGGCGTGCCGATCGCGCTCGGCTCCGACGCGGGCGTCGGCGCCCACGGTACCAACGGCCACGAGTTCACCCTGCTCGTCGAATGGGGCGGCATGACCCCGATGCAGTCGATCGTTGCCGGCACGCACAACGCCGCGAGGCTGCTCGGCTGGGACGACCGCATCGGAACGCTCGCGAACGGGAAGCTCGCGGACGTCGTGGCGGTCCGCGGCGATCCGCTTCAGGATATTCGCACGATGGAGCGACCGTCTTTCGTCATGAAGAACGGCGTGGTTTACAAGAACGAAACGAGCGTTACGCCCTAGACGCGGAACCGGGGATCTGGATTCGGCAGCCGGTCCCATTCCGCGCGCGCTTCGTCGAAGCCGCCGCGCCCCAGCATCGCGTACGTGAACTGCTTGCCCAGCTCGACGCCGGGCTGGTCGAGCGGGTTCACGTCGTAGAGGGCTCCGGCATAGATCGTCGCGATCTCGAACAGCATGAGCAGGCCGCCGACGTGCGCGGCGTCCACGGCACCGAGCTCGATGGTCATGTTCGGGCGCCCGCGCGTGGCCAGCGCCCCCGCGGTGGCGCGGCGCTCGATGTCCAGCACCTCGCCGAGCTTGTGCCCGCCGAGGTACGACAGCTCCGTGACCTTGGGGTGCAGTTTCGGAATTTCCACGTCGTCGCGCGCGGGAGTGGCGATGAAGGTGACTGTCTTGTCTTCGGGCCCTTCCATGAACAGCTGCACCTGGCTGTGCTGATCGGTTGCACCCAGCGCAGCGACGGGGGTGGGACCGACCGGCGTGTCGCCGCGCGTCTTGCCCAGGCTCTCCGCCCAGAGCTGCACGAACCAGGCGGCCATGTCGCGGAGCGCGTCACTGTAGGGCATGAGTACATGCACATGCTTGCCGTGCCTGGTGTCCGCGAGGAACTGCAGTGTGGCGAAGACTCCAGCCGGATTCTCGCTGACCTTCTCGGCCGTACAGCGCCTGGCCAGGTCGGCGGCCCCCTCGAGCAGTCCCGCGGTGTCGATCCCTATCAGCGCGGCGGGCAGCACACCCACCGGCGACAGCACACTGAAGCGTCCCCCCACATTCGCCGGAATCTGAAGCGCCGGAATCGCGTCCTGCCGCGCGAGCAGACGCAGCGCGCCCTTCTGCGGATCCGTGACGAAGACGATGTGGTCCTTCGGTTCCAGGCGATGCTTCTCGATGGCTTCGCGGATGACGAGATACTGCGCCATGGTCTCCGCCGTCCCGCCCGACTTCGACGTCACGATGAACAGCGTGCGCTCGAGCTTCACGACGCGCTCGAGGAGCCCGCCGACGGTCGCGGGGTCGAGATTGTCCAGCACGTGCAGCCGCGGCCGGAGATCACGCTCGCCGGCGTCGAGGAGATTCCACTGCGGCTTGCGCAGCGCGGTGCGCAGCGCGATGGGTCCGAGGGCCGACCCGCCAATGCCAAGGACGACGACGTCGTCGAATCGGCCGCGCGTCTTTTTCGCGAAGTCGACCGCGTCGGCGTGCAGTTCCTCGTTGCCCGGCAGATCGAGGAACCCGAGCTCGTCTGCGTCGCGCCGCCTCGCGAAGACCTCCCGCGCCTTGTCGAACATCTTCTGCGCGGATTTCCATTCGGCATCCGTGATCCCTCCGCGGACGGCGGAGGACATCATGTTGGTGTAGTCGATGTGGATCATGGCATGTCGATTCGAACGGTGAGCCCGTCGAACGCTGGCGTGATGCCGCGCGGCAGGAGCTCGGCTTCGAGATCCGCGTGAAAGTTCTCGTGCGTAAGATGCGTCAGATAGGTGCGCGCCGCGCCGATGGCCTGCGCGGCCTCGATGGCCTCGGGGATGCTCATGTGCGTCGGATGCTCGGTGCGGAAGAGCGCGTTGATCACGAGCACCTCGACCCCCTTCAGCCGCGAGGCGACGTCCGCCGGGACCGACTTGGCATCCGTCACGTAGCCCAGCGCGCCGATGCGATACGCGAGCACGGACCACGGTCCGTGCGGCACTTCCAGCGCCAGCACCTTCGTGTCGCCGACGGTGAACGTCTCATTCGGCTTGACCACTCGAGCCGTGCCTTCCGGCTTGGACGTCCCCGGCAGCGCCCGGATGTTCTCGTCGAAGATGTACCCGAAGCGCTTCGACAGGCTGGCGATCGTGTCCTTCGATCCGTAGAAGCTCAGCGGTCCGTCGCGTCGCACCGAGATGGCCCGCAGGTCGTCGATCCCATGCGTATGATCGGCGTGATCGTGCGTGAACAGCACGGCGTCGACCCGATCGATGCCGGCGTTCACGAGCTGCAGCCGCAGCTCCGGCGGCGTGTCGATGAGAATTCTGGTTCCGCCGTTCGTCTCCACGACCGCGCCGACACGCGTGCGACGGTCGCGGGGATCGGGAGAACGGCACACCGCGCAGTGACAGCCGAGCTGTGGGACGCCGAAGCTGGTGCCCGTGCCGAGGAATGTGAGTTTCACGCGCGGTGCTCGTGTCGCTAGGCGGTTTCGACCTTCATGGTGTTGGTGGTTCCAGGCACGTCGAAGGGAACGCCCGCGGTGACGACGACCTGATCCCCGGGGCGCGCCAGCCCTCGCTTCTTCACGGCGTCGAGCGCCATGGCCACCATCTCGTCGTAGCTCTTGGCGTGAGGGACGAGCTCCGGAACCACGCCCCAGATGAGGGCGAGCTGGCGGTACGTGCGCGGCACGTCCGTGAGGACCAGGATCGGGGTATTGGGCCGCTGCGACGCGACGATGCGCGCGCTGAAGCCGCTCTTGGTGAAGACGATCAGACAGGGCGCGCCAAGCATGCGGACGGCAGCGCTGCTGGCCGCCGCGATCGCATACTCCGTCGACACCGGCTGCCCGCGCGGCCGCCGCTCGTCGCGCAGCTGCGTGCGGGGATGCCGTTCCATCTCGGAGATGATGCGGGTCATGGCCGCAACCGCGAGGCGCGGATACTTCCCGGCCGCCGTCTCGGCGGACAACATCACGGCGTCGGTACCGTCGATGATGGCATTCGCCACGTCGCTGGCTTCCGCGCGCGTCGGACGTGGATGCGTCACCATCGATTCCAGCATCTGCGTCGCCGTGATCACGGGACGCCCCAGATGATTGGCGAGCGAGATGATCCGTTTCTGCGCCAGAGGCACTTCCTCGAAGGGCAGCTCGACGCCGAGATCGCCGCGCGCCACCATGACGGCGTCGGACGCGATGAGGATGCTCTCGATGTTCTCGAGGGCGGAGTCCTTCTCGATTTTCGCGACGATCAGCAATCCCTTGGGCAGGAGCGCGCGCAGCTCATCGACGTCTTCCGCGCGGCGCACGAAGCTCAGCGCGAGGTAGTCGAGCTCCTGCTCGATGGCGAACTTGACGTCGGCGCGATCCTTCTCGGTAAGCGATGGCGCGCTCACGAGCACACCGGGAAAGTTCATTCCCTTGTGGCTGCGCAGCGGACCGCCGTGGAGCACCCGTGCGGTGACGCGCGGTTTTCGCACGTCCACGACCACCAGCTCGAGCAGCCCGTCGTCGACGAGAATGCGGTCGCCGACGTGAAGATCTTCGGCGAGCCGGTCGTACGTCACGGAGACCTCGTGCTCCCTGGCGGCGGCCGTCTCGGGGATGAGCACGACGTCGCTGCCGTTCTCGAGCAGGATGGGCCGCTCGAGGTCGCCGATGCGAATGCGTGGTCCCTGGAGGTCGCCGAGGATGGCCACGGGACGCTGAGCCTCGTCGGAGACGGCGCGCACAAAGCGGATCGTCTCGCGATGCTGGTCGTGCGTGCCGTGAGAGAAGTTGATCCGGGCGACGTTCATGCCGGACTCCACGAGACTCCGGATCGCGTCACGCGTGGCCGTCGCGGGCCCCAGCGTGCACACGATCTTCGTGCGGCAGTACGTCATCTACGACGCGCGGACGGCCAGCTCCCTGCCCAGCTGCTTCGACTTGCGCTCGAGTCCCGCGATCAGCGAGTCGAACGACTTCTGGAACGACGC
>JBOHTL010000061.1:0-6552 GCA_050733735.1 Gemmatimonadaceae bacterium | reverse complement strand
CGCTCACGGTCCAGCCGATGCACGGCTACGGCATCGCGCAGCACATCGAGCGTCTGTCCAGCGGCGTGTTCTCGGTCGAGCAGGGGTCCCTGTACCCCGCCCTCGAGCGCCTGCAGAAGAAGGGCTGGGTGACCTCGCGCTGGGCGCAATCGCCGACGGGGCGGCGCGCCCGGTACTACACCATCACGGTCACCGGACGGCGCCGGCTCGGCGATAAAGTTTCCTCATTCGATCGCATCCTCGCCGCGATCGACGGCGTGATGCGCGGGACCTGACCCGGTGTCGATGCTCGACGGACTGAGGTATCGCCTGCGATCGCTCTTCCGGCCCGACGCGCACGCGCGTGAGCTGGACAGCGAGATCGAACTGCACCTCGCGCTGGACACGATGCAGCGCACCGGTGCCGGTTCCGACGCCCGTTACGCCGCCCGCCGCAGATTCGGCAACGTCACACGATACAAGGAGCACGCGAGAGAGATGAGCGCATCCGGATTCTTCGACACGTCGCGGCAGGATGTGCGGTTTGCGCTGCGCACGCTGCGGCAGTCCCCGACGTTCACGAGCGTCGCCGTCCTCACCATCGGCCTCGGCATCGGCGCGACCGCCGCCATCTTCAGCGTCGTGAAGGGAGTGATCCTCGAGCCGCTCCCGTACCCCGACGCGCATCGCGTCGTCGCCGTCTGGATGAGCAATCCGCTCCTCAACCTGCCGCAGGACGTCCATTCGTACCCGAACCTCATGGACCTGCGGTCACAGAATCGCGTGCTGTCACACCTCGGCGCGTATCGGGAGACCGGGGTCAACGTCACGGGCGCGGGTGAGCCGCAGCGCGTCATCGCGGGACTGCTGAGCGTCGACGCCTACGAGGCGCTCGGCGTCCGGCCGATGGTGGGACGATTCGTCGGCACGGAGCACGAAACCGCGGACAACGACGGGGTCGTGGTGATCAGCCACGGATTCTGGCGCTCGCAGTTCGGCGGCGCGCAGGATGTCGTCGGCCAGGATCTCGAGATCAACGGTCGGACGCGAACGATCATCGGGGTCATGCCGGAACGCTATGCGTTCCCATCCGAGCGGACGCAGCTCTGGCTGCCCCTCGTCGTATCGGCTGGCATGCGCGAGGCGAGGTCCTGGTTCGCATTTCCCGCCATCGGCCGGATCGCGCCCAACGTGTCCCTCGAGAGCGCCCGCGCGGATCTCGAGACGATCGCGGCGCGTCTGGAGCAGCAGTACCCCTCGAATCGCAACTACGGGGTGACCGTCACTCCCCTGCCGGAACAAGTCGTCGGTCCCACGCTGCGCGCTGCCCTGTGGATCGTGCTGGGAGCGGTCACCGTCGTGCTGCTCATCGCGTGCGCCAACGTTGCGAACCTTCTGCTGTCGCGCGCGACGGCGCGGGAGCGTGAGGTCACGGTGCGGATGGCGCTTGGCGCCAGCGGCAGTCGGCTGGTGCGCCAGCTGCTGACGGAGAGCGTGCTGCTCTCCATTCTGGGAGGAGTCGCCGGCGTTGTGCTCGCATGGGCAGGACTCGGTGTGCTGCGCGGACTGGCCCCGGCCGATCTGCCCCGCATGTCGGAAGTCCGCGTCGATGGCGTGGTGCTGGCCGTGACGGCAGCCGCGACGATCGCGACCGGCATCCTCTTCGGGATGTTCCCGGCGCTGCAGCTGTCACGAACGTCGCTGGCGGGCGCATTGCGTGAAGGTGGAAGAACCGGTACGTCGAACAAGAGAAGCATGCGCGTGCGGCACGGGCTCGTCGCCGCGCAGCTCGGCGCGGTCGTCGTGCTTCTCACCGCGGCGGGGCTTCTCACTCGCACGTTCATCACGCTGCAGCGCGTGGAGCTGGGATTCGAGCCCGGCAATGTGCTGGCCGCAGACATTCCTCTGTCCGGCGCGCGCTACGCCCAACCTGGGCAGGCGAGCGCATTCTACGACGGGCTGCTCGAGCGGCTTCGTTCGACCCCCGGCGTCCGCGCGGCGGGCACGGTGACGACCATGTTTCTCAGCCGGACGCCGAACTCGACGAACATCACGATTGAAGGACGCGATCCGCGGCCCGAGGACAAGGAGGTGACCTTCGACGTAGCCAGCCCGGGGTTCATTGAGGCGGTCGGTGCGCGGCTGGTCGCGGGCCGACCGTTCACGTCTGCTGACCGTCCGGACGAACCGCTCGTCGCGGTCATCAACGAACAGATGGCGCGGTATTACTGGCCGAACACCGACGCCATCGGGCGCCGGTTTCACCAGGGCAGTCCGGGCGCGGACACGACCCAGGCGCAATGGATCACCGTCGTAGGCGTCGTTGCCGACATGCGGCGGACAGGCGTGGACATGCCCGTGCGTGAGGAAACGTTCATGGCGCACGCCCAGAGTCCAACACTTCGGAATACGCTCATGGTACGTACCGCCGGTGATCCGCTTGCCGCGGCCCGGCATGTACGTGACGCGGTGCGTTCGCTCGATCCCAGCCAGCCCGTGAGCAACGTGCGCACGCTGGACTCGGACCTCTCCGGCCTCCTGGCTCAGCGCCGTTTCAACGCGGTTCTGGTTGGAGCGTTCGCCGTTCTCGCGCTGCTCCTCGCCATGATCGGTGCCTACGGCGTGACTGCCTACCTGGTCGCGCAGCGCACCAGGGAGATCGGCGTGCGCATGGCGCTCGGCGCCGAACCGTCGCGTGTCACGCGGCTGGTGGTGCTGAACGGCCTGCGGGTGGCGGCAATCGGCGTGGCCGGCGGGGTCGTGGCGGCCTTCTTTGCGGCGAGGCTTGCGAGCAGCCTGTTGCATGGCGTGTCGCCTCACGATCCCATCACGCTGGTTGCGGCGCCGTTGACCTTGCTCGTCGTCGTCGCGCTGGCGAACTATGTTCCAGCTCGTCGCGCAGCGCGTGTCGATCCGTTGACGGCGCTGCGTCAGGATTAGCGCAGGTATTCACCTGATCGCTACCGGGGTGCAGATTGAAGCGACGCATTCTCGCAGAGCAGGACGTACCAGGCTCTGCCGCGTGTCCGGTGCGTTGACGAAGAAGGACCAACATGAGGGTGCACTCATGAACATCGATCTTTTCGCGCGGCGGATGGCGACGGTCGCTCTCGCGGCGACGATTCCAGCGTGCAGCAACGTTCACGTGCGAGTGCCCGGCTCTACACCAGGGGATCGCGATCCGGGTCGGACGATCGACACACGTACGGCGGTCGTGACATCCGGAGCCCCCGGCAATGCCGAGGTTCGACGTGTCTGTCGCGGCTCGCGTCCAAGCGGATGGATTGCGATTGACTATGTTGCCGACTCGACGACCTGCGGAGGCGCTGTCGATCAGCGGGCGCGACATCCTGTCGCGCTGATCGTGTCGTATAGCGGCGCGGCCCTTGGCGAAACCCTCGAGGTGTGCGCAGACGAACGCGTCCCACGAGGGTGGGTCAAGGTCCGCGACGTTTCCGATGATCCACGCTGTCCGGACGATTCACCGTCGACGGAACCGACGGTCATGATCATTCGACGCGTCCGCTAGTCGGCGTCAGCGGCACGCGTAGAAGAACTCGACGAACGACGCGACCGCGCCGTCCATCCCCGCGACCTTCGGGTTCGTCGACTCGACGAGCCAGAACTCGTCCGGGGCATGTGCACCGCCGCCGAGGCCGAGCCCGAACTGACCGGCCGGGAGACGGAGCGGTGCGCCCGTGAAGGTGACCCCCGGCCAGGATCCCGCGAGCCTCGGCCAGAGCAGCGGCTCGACTTCCATCGTGCGATAGGCCGCGATCATCGCCTGCACCAGCCTCGAGTCCGGAGCCGTCTCCGTGGGATCGTAGCCGCCCGTCATGTTCACCGCGATGTCCCCGAAGCCGTGCGTCGCGAGGTGCTGCTTCAGCAGCTCGAGCGTTCCCTTCGCCGTCATGTCGGGAACGAGACGCATGTCGATCTTCGCGACGGCGCGATGCGGCAGGATCGTCTTGCCGCCTGGGCCGGTGTAGCCGCCGACCAGTCCCTGAATGTTGATGGTCGGCTGCGAGACGAGCCGCATCAGCGAGTCGTGCCAGTTCTCGTCATCGATCCAGCGCTGGACGCCGAGCACGCGCTTCGTGGTCGCTTCGTCGCGCTTCGGAATCGCCTCCTCCAGGATGCGGCGCAGCTCCGGCGAGAGTGGACGCACCTTGTCGAAGAATCCCTCCACGGCCGGCGTGTGTCCGTCATCCTTCACGAGGGTGTTGAGCGCCTGCACGAGATGCCATGCGGGACTGTCCACCTGGGCCGCGAGGCTGGAGTGGATGTCTTTCGCCGGACCGCGTCCCCACTTCGCGCCTGTGGACACCAGCTCCAGCTCGACGACGCCTTTCGCGCCGAGGTTGATCTGCACGGCTCCGGTGGCGTCCTGGTTGCCGAGCGGGATAATAACGCCGAGGCATTTCCTGAGCGCCGCTTCGACATCCGGCCGCAGCGCGATCTGCGAGAAGTTGGGCGAGCCGATTTCCTCCTCGCCTTCACACACGAGCACCAGGTTCACAGGCAGCTTTTCGCGCGTGGCGGCGAAGGCGTGCAGTGCGGCGAGCAGCGCCATCTGCGGTCCCTTCGTGTTCGTCGCGCCGCGGCCAATCATGACCTTGCCGAGTCCGGGCCGCTCGATGATGCGTCCCTCGAGTGGCGGCGACGTCCATTCGGCCGGATCGTACTGCTTTACGTCATACATGAAGTAGATGCCCAGCCAGTTGGGCGCGCCTACGTCGAGCGTGGCGAACACGCCCGGTCTACCCGAGGTCGGAACTATCTCGACTTTCTGGAATCCGGCGTTGCGCGCCAGCTGCGCCATGTACTCGACGCCGCGCGGATAGCCGATGTTCTCCGCCGCGATGGACGGGATGGCGATCCACTCCCGCAGCAGCCGCACCGTCTGGTCGTGCTGCAGCGGGATCTGCTTAAGGACGTCTTCCTTGGACGGCGCCATGAACCAGGGATGAGCGCCGGTGAAGACCGCGGGAGTGACGGCCAGGGCTGCGGCCGAAGAGGCGGCGGCCTCAAGGAACTTGCGACGAGTGAGGTCGAGCGCGGAGTCCGAGGAATGCTTTGGCGTAGTCGGCATGATGCGCACGATATTGTGCAGGCCTGGTGGCGTAAGCAAACTGGAGGTTCGGATGAGGTCAATTCAAGTCGACGCGCGCTGGCGGAATCTTCGCAACATCGGAGTCACGCTGTTCGCGCTGGGATGTCAGACACCTCAGAGAACCGGCTCGACATCCGCTCCTGAAACAGCTGCCACGGCTGGACCAACTGCCACGGATTCCATACAGCGTGTCAACAACTTGTTCGTACAACAGGTTCTTGCCTCGATTGCCGGCCGAGAGGCCGCTCCCGCGGAAAGCGTCTTCAGGAACGTCAGATGGTTGACTGACGTTTCTGCCCGGACGCTCGTGGGAATCATGAACGGGGGATACAGTCGCGCGCTTGGAGTCACCTGTGAGCACTGCCACGTGACCACCAACTTCGCCAGCGACGAGAAACGACCCAAGAGAGCAGCCCGCGAGATGGCCGTGATGCACCGCATGATCAATCAGCAGTTGAGACAGATGCAGAATCTCCGGCCCGGCGAGAACAGAGCAATCAACTGCAGCACCTGTCATCGCGGCATGGTGAATCCCAGGCTACCGATACCTGGCAGGCCGTAAACGTGCCCTTTCGAGGTGCACGGTGAGTCGCGGTCAGGGCAGCCGCTGCGCGAGCGCCACGAGCGCTCCCACCGTCGTCCTTCGACTCGACCACTGTGCATCGGTTCGGCGACGTCGTGGTGATGTTCTCACATTACCGGCTGGCGCTGACTCACGAAGTGCAGCGTACGACGCAGAAAGGACGCGCAAGTGAGGTGTTCGTGCGGCACCGTGGCCAATGGGTTCACACGTCGTGGCAGCTGGATGTTGTTCCCTGATGTACACCGCATCGCGTTGCGCGAAGAGACATGCTAACGCAGACCCATGAGCACGTTCCGGACGAACGCGGTCTTGCCGTCAATGTACGATTCCCGATCCGACGGATAGCGCGCGGCGAGAGCCAGCTTCAACCCTTCGTACTCCGCTCGTAACCCGGGATCGCGGCGAAGCGCGTCCCGGAACGTGAGATGTTCGCGCCAGAAGCTGCCATTGCGAACAGCGAGATGCAGGTGGAACGAACGCGGATCGCCGCGGCGGAAGAAATGCCGTCCCGGGATTCCCTGTTCTCCCCGATGGACGTATCCGGCCCGCTTGATGGCCGCGATGTAGGAAGACACATCCCCATCCTGCGGATGACCGCCGAGGATGTCGAGGATGGGCTTTGCCGCGAGCCCGGGCACCGCGGTGCTTCCTGTGTGCTCCAGCACGACCGGCAGGTCGCCAAGGACGCCGCGGATTCTGTCCGCTTCCTCGGTGAACAGCCGCGGCCAGGCGGGGTCGTATGGCACCACCCGCACCGTTCCCGATGACAGTCCGAGTGCCAATCAACCCTCGCCAAAATGAGTAAATAAATTATCGATAAACAATGTACTTGATATTGTTGATCGATGTATGTAATATTGTTTGTCGTTAAACATCT
>JBOHTL010000060.1:0-11307 GCA_050733735.1 Gemmatimonadaceae bacterium | reverse complement strand
TGCGACACCACTGCTGGTCTCCACGTCCTGGTTGTACAGCGGCACGTCGAAATCGGCGATCGTGGACCGGCGCACCTCCATCCCCGAATGAGGTTCGGACCCGGAGGGCGCACGAGCCATGCCGAGTCGAGTATGTTTTCGCCACGCCCCACAAGGAGAGATCCCGATGAAGATGATACCTGGAGTCGTCGTCGCGGTCGCGCTCTGCCTCGCCACAGAGAGCAAAGGGCAGCAGCCCGGAGCCGGCCAACAGCAGCGCCAACCGATGGGCTTTTTCATTACCAGCGTCGGTCCGGGTGACGGTGGCAACCTCGGCGGGCTCGCCGGAGCCGACGCGCACTGTCAGAGGCTCGCGGCCGCCGCTGGCGCCGGAAACCGCACCTGGCACGCGTATCTCAGCACGACCGCGGGGGGAGGACAACCGGCGATGAACGCGCGCGATCGGATCGGCGACGGGCCGTGGTACAACGCCCGCGGCGCGCTGATCGCCTGGAGCATCGCGGACCTGCACGGCGACGTCCATCGCGATCGCAACAGCATCAACAAGGAATTCGCCTTGAACGAAAAAGGCGAGCCGGTGAAGGCCCGCGGCGATCAGCCGAACCAGCACGACATCCTCACCGGTTCCGATTCGCACGGGCGCGCGATGCTCGGCAGCGCCGCCAGCGCGACGTGCAACAACTGGACGAGCAACAGCACCGGCAGCGCAATGATCGGACATCACGACCGCGCCGGGGGCGGCAACTCGTCGTGGAACGCGGCCCACGCGAGCCGGGGATGCAGTCAGCAGGATCTCGTAGGTACCGGAGGAGCCGGACTGTTCTACTGCTTCGCGCTCTAGCTCAAAGGCCGGCGAAATGGGAAATGTCCCCACTCATTTCCCATTTCCCCTTTGCCCCGCCTCCTTCCCCACCGTAGTCGGTTCCAGATCTGAAGGGACCGCAGGCAGGTCATTGGTGAGAATGCCTATCCCCTTCGCCTGCAGTGGCCGCGCGCGTCTGTCCAGGGCGGCTGCGCGTCCGAGCCCCAGGAGATGGAGACGCAGCAGGCTCGCGAGCAGGCGCTCCGGCGACGGCAGTCCGCGAGCGCGACTGGCGGCAAGGCTCACCGGCGCCAGCAGCGTCAGTCGGTGGGCGGACTCCAGGAGATGTCTGACCATGCAGTTCACCTGATGGTTCGTAAGCAGCCTTCGCTCGGAAGCGAGGATGGAGGCCGCCCCCGCGAATGACTCGTGGCGGAACGCGGTCCACACTCTCCGGCGTACGCTGCTGACATCAGGCGCGGGGACGTCGAGCAATGCGTCATCCGGCGCCAGCGGCTCATCTCGCGGGGCTGTCGACATCGACACGAAGAGCGCGTCGAGCAGCGGTACTCCATTGCGGTGGTATGGTCTGGCCCGGCGATCGTACCAGCGCGCGACGGGCACCAGCAGCCGCTCAGCGCCGATCAACATGCGTGAAATCGAACGCGACGCGCCGCTCGAGCGCTCCGCATACCCCGGCGCGCGCTGGCGGTTGAGCGCAATCGCCTCGAGCAGATGGGCTTCGAACGGGCCAGCCACGTCGACGAAAGGGGCTCAGTTGATCGTGACGCTCAACGTATGCCGTTCCTGCAGCGCCGATCCGCAGCCCAGACTGTAATACTGTCGAACACCCGCCGAGTTGAACTTCACCGCGCCCGAGGTCTCACCCGGCGCGACCGATACGAGCGGGAGGTCGTCCTCGACGAGCACGATCGTGATGTGCACCGTCGACTCGTTCACGAACGCGATCCCCTGCTTCACCTTCACGGCGGCGGGTTCGGGATCGGCGACGACGCAAGCGGCGCTGCCAGTCTTCGGGGTGAGAATGACTTTCACTGGCGCGGATTCCGCGGCCGTGATGTCCTTGCAGGAGAGAGCTCCGGGAAGTAGCGCCAGCGCGAGAAGTGAACGCATGCAGCGAGTGCCTCCGTAAAGGGCGGGACGGGGTGACGCACCCGGCGTCGGGCGTCGAGGCCCCTTCGCAGGGGATGTTCCCGCTCTCGAGGCACTCCAGGGCGCCTGAAGCACTCTCACCGTCCTCGATGTGTCGCGGTTTTGCGTGTCACTTCGTAACGCGCGGACTGTTCTCCGCGCGTTTGCATCAATGCGGGAACTGGAGCACGACCTTCACCTCGTCCGGCCCCTTCTCGACGGCGTCTGCCCAGCGTTCGGGCGGCACGCGCCGCGAGATCAGGCGCATGAGCCAGCCGTGATCGCTCGCGCCAAGCACCCGGGCAGCGGCCTCATAGTGCCGTCTGTTCGCGTTCACGGTACCGAACATCACGTCGTTCTCGAGGACGATTGTTCGATTCAACATTCCGGCATCCACCGTGAGCCGCCGCCCGGCTGACGAGACACCGGCGAGACAGATGATGCCGTTGCGGGCGGTTCGCCCGATGAGATCGAACAGCAGCGACGGCGCGCCGGTGCACTCGATGACGATGTCCGGCTCGAGGCCGATGTCGTCGAGCGAGCCGCTGTGCCACGCGGCGCCAAGGTCCTTTGCCAGCGCCGGCTTCACGCCGCGTGTCATTCGATCGAACAGATGCACCTCGAGCCCGCGCGCCGCTCCGAACAATGCGGCAAGGAGGCCAATGGGGCCGGCGCCGGTGACCAGCACCGTGCGTGGTTCCCAGGCAACGCCGCTCCGCTCCCCGATGCGATCGATGTGCTCCCACGCCTTGGCGACCACGCTCGCCGGCTCGAGCAGCACCCCCGCCGCGCCCAGCGCGGGATCCACCCGCACCGCGAATCGCGGGTCGATGCGCCAGCGCTCTGCGGCAAAGCCGTCGAGCTCCTTGATCCCGTGCTCCCGGTATCGGCCGTTGCTGCACATGTCCCATGCGCCCGCCGCGCAATTCGCGCACGGCACGGGATCCGGCTCCCTGACGATGCCAACGACCATATCGCCGACCGCGAGCCCCGAGCCGGCCGGCGCTTCCAGCACTCGGGCCAGCGACTCATGGCCAAGCACCAGTCGATCGTGTCCAGGCGGGGCGGAACCGTACTCACCTCGCAGGATCTCCGCGTCTGTGCCGCAGATGCCGAGCATCACGCTCTGGACCAGAAGCGCGCCTTCGCCGACGGCGTCGGCACGATCGTCGAGCCGCGCGGAACCCGGCACGCCCGGCTGCACCGTCAGCGCGCGCATGACAGCTTCATATTGCGCTCACCGATTGACGATTCGCGTGTTGTACTCACGCCGATATCTCGCGTGCGCGGAGTCGGCAGGGTACGCGTCCGACGCGGCGTACGGATAGGACGCGATGGCATGGAACGGCAACGGCTCGACGGACTGGCCGTGCGCGGTGTTGAGATCGGCGTCCTTGATCCAGCCGTCGGTGTACAGCAGGAAGGTCCGCCGCCAGCCGGGGGGTGGCGAACCGGCCGCCGACGCATCGAACTCCACCGTCGCCTCGTCGCCCGGCGCCATGATGACGTACATGTCGTCGGTCGTCTGCAGCAGTGGACGAACATCGCCGAAGCGCGTGAATGCGCCCTCGATGGTGCGCCAGGGCGATTCGTGACTCACGCTGTCGTAGTCGAACCAGTGCGGGCCGCTGCGCCCTCCCTTGCGATACATGCGGGAGTAGCCGCGGAAGTGCAGGTCCGCCGCGATGGGACGCAGTGTCGTCGTTCGCACGTCGGTGCCGCGCGCGTCCAGCGCAACGAACACCTGGTCCCAGTGAATCCGCATGTTCGTGCGAATGCGCACCCGATGATCCGCGGTTGGGAAGATTCCCGTGAGATCGATCACGATCGTCTTGTCCTTCCCCGACGGGAACCCGAGGCTCGGCATCGCCACCTGCCACTCGCCGCTGGCGTCGCGCACTTCCAGCGACGGCATCGAGACGTTCAGCGTGTTGTGTTGCGAGATCGCGACGTTGATGCTCGCGTCCGTCGGATAGATCCATCCACGGAGATACAGCGCCGATCCGTCGCGCCCGGCGTCCGCTCCAAGATCCATGATGAGGTCGTGCGGCTCCACCACACCCTGGTATTGCGTGGGAACGAGATGCGAGACGTAGACGTCGTCCTTCTCGCGCACCACGGCGAGAAGGTCGTTGCCGCGGCCATCGGTCGCCGACCGCGGCGCGCGACGCTGCACTGCCTTGAACATCCTCAGTGAGACGGGTCCCGGCGGCACGAACCGCTCGTCGACAAATACCTCCATCGAGTCGGGATGGTCCACCGCGATGAGCTGCACCCGGTCGAGGTACGCCGTCTCCCACAGCTCTTCCGTGAGTTGCAGAACGTAGCGTCCATTCCGCGCGCGCAGCGCCTCGCCGGGAATGCGGAGATACTCCTGCGACGCCTGCGCCGGCGCGTACGCCGCGGCGCGTCCCCCCGCCATGATGCCCAGCGGCATGCCGAGCGCGCTGCGCCACATGACGTCGGTCACGAAACGGAATCCCTTCCCGTCCCACGTATACAGGAACGCGCACGAGCCCTTCAGCTGTTCGCGCTCGAGCACATCGGCGTCGGCCCCCGGGAAGTAGATCGTCTCCGGAACGCCATTCGTCCACTGCACACGTACGACGTCTGCCTTGAGATGCGGTCCCAGCCCGAAGTGCGTGACGCGATCCGTGACGACGCGCGTCTGAAACAGCTCGCCCGCGCGAACCGCGATCGTTGAGCCAATGCCGAAATTGTTGTTCTTGCCTCCTCCGGACCGTAGCGCGAGCAGCTGAACGTCCATGGCGAGACGCGCGTTGCCGCCGTCGTTGCGAAGCATCCGCACGCCCCCCGGATGCGCGACGAAGACGTCCTGGTCGCCGTCTCCATCGGCGTCCACGACCGCGAGCCCAGTCCCACCACTGTCAGGCGCCGCGATGAGCCCCGACTGATCGTCGAAGCGGCCATCGCCGACATTTCGCAGCAGCGTCACGCCGCGGTCATCGACCGCCACGATATCCAGCCAACCGTCGTTGTCATGGTCGACGAATCTGGCGCTCCGGGCAACGCGCAGCGTCTGCAATAGACGGAGCGAGCGATCATCCCGGCGAAACGCTCCGTTCCCCGCGTTTCGCGAGAGCGAGACGGACCCACTGCCGGTCACGAGGAAGTCGAAGGTTCCGTTGTTGTCGTAGTCGGCGACCGCGATCGTCGCGTTCGGGCCCACAGCGGCGACGATGTTGCTCGCGGCAGTCGCGTCACGGAAACGCTGGAACTCCGAGTTCATGAGCAGCGCGACGCTGCCGTCGGACCTGACGAACAGCAGGTCCACGCGGCCGTCGTCGTCGAAGTCGGCGAATGCGGCATCGGTCGTCGCGCCGACGGCGGCCACTCCAATCGCTTCGGAGACGTCGGTGAACGTCCCGTCGAGATTGTTCCGGTACATGCGAGCACGAATGCCGCCCACCAGCAACAGATCGAGATCGCCGTCGTGATCGAGATCGACGAACAGCGACTTGCGCACGCCAAGAAGATCCGTCATCCCGGCCGCTGCCGAGACAGTCTCGAACGCGCCACTGCGATTGTTTCTGAGCAGCTGGGCGGCGCCGTCGGTTCCGATGACGAACAGATCGAGCCATCCGTCGTTATCCAGATCCGCGAAGTTGGCGTGCACTGCGCCCGCTGGGAGCGAGATGCCGGCGCGCTGCGTGACGTCGGCGACGTAGCCGGCCCGCATGTTGTACATGAACGTCCGCGCCTGCGCGCCGCCGCTGGCATCGGTTCCCGCCACGAAGAGATTCTCGGCGCCGTCGCCGTCATAGTCGCCGAGCGCGATCGCCGTCCGCGGAAGCCCATGAGGCGCCAGTCCCGATTCTGATGTCGCGTCGACGAAACGAATCTCCGCGCGCTCGCCGGCACCCAGCATCGAGCGCGTCTGAATCAGTGTCTGCGGATTGAACGCGAGCACGGGACGCCCGACGAGGGGCCCGTCGACCCATTTCACCTGCTCGAGCGCCGCCTGATACGGCGCGGCGAGCTTCATCAGCTCGATGAAACGATCGAGTCGCGGTCTCGCCTGAGTAAGCTGTCCCTGGCGCAGGAAGGTGAGCGCGGAATCGAGAAACGGCTGCGCCTCCGGCGGCGGCTCTGGCCGCTGCCTGCGGATCTCCGCGAGCTCGATCACGGCGCTGTCCGCGAGTCCGCGGCGCACCTGCACGTCGGCCACCTCGAGACGCACGGCGAGGTTTGCGGGCGACAGCGCCAGCACCTCGCCCAGGCGCTCGCGATACCGGCGCAGCGACGCGGTGTCGCCCAGTCCGGCCATCGCATCCAGCTCGGCGAGTGCGTACACCACGCGCGCGTCGCGAGGCAGCTCCTCCAGCACTTCGCGCGCGTCGTCGCGTCGATCGGTGACCGAATACAGGCGCGCGAGAATCAACCCCGCTTCGACATGGTTCTCGTCGAGACGGCGCGCTCTGCGGAGCGCCGATTCGGCCTCGTCGAACCGGCTGGCGCGCAGGTGCGTCAGACCGAGGTTCGCGAAACCGGCGGGATCACGCGGCGCCAGCGTCGTAACGCGTTCAAACTGCGCTTCTGCCTCCGGCAGCTGGCCTCGCTGCAGGAAGATGAGTCCCTGATAGTGTGCGGCGAGTGCTTCGTGGGGATTGGCCGTCTCGGACTGGCAACTGGCGAGGGAGACGACGAGCGCTGCGACGCCGGCGACAACGAGACCGGCTGGGAGGGGGGTCGGTCGATACATGCGACGAAAACATACCCGTGACGTGGTACCACTGCTAATATGCGGAAGCATGTCCCCCGCCCTGAAACGTGCAATAATCGCGGTTCCGTTCGTCTTCACCATCGGGGCCGTTTATCGCTCGAACGACGCGCTTGGACGCCCGGTCGCGGACGCCGCGCGTCCCGGATTCCAGCTGCGCGACGAGACGGCGCGGGCGCGCATTGGTTTCGTGCACCACGTCGCGACGCTGGACCCGGTGCTGGCCAACGTCGAGCCGCACATCGCCGCGGTCGGCGCGGGCGTGTCCGTCGCGGACTTCGATGGCGACGGCTGGCAGGATCTGTACTTCACGAGCAGCCGCTTCGGCGCGCCGAACGCGTTGTATCGCAACCGCGGCGACGGAACCTTCGAGGACGTGGCGCGCAGCGCGGGAATCGCCGATCTCAATCGCCCCGGCGAAGGCGTCTCGATGGGAAGCATCTGGGGCGACATGGACAACGATGGCCGCGAGGATCTGCTCGTTTACCGCTACGGGTATCTCGCCCTCCTGAAGAATGTCGATGGCCGCCGTTTTGTGGACGTGACCGAGCAGTCGGGACTGCGCCGCTGGATCAACAGCAACGGCGCCATCTGGCTCGACTATGACCGCGACGGCCTGCTCGATCTCTACGTGACCGCGTACTTCCGCGACGACGTGGACCTCTGGAACGTGACGACGACGCGCATCATGCACAACAGCTTCGAGTTCGCGTCGAACGGCGGCAAGAATCGGCTGTTCCGCAACACGGGCGGCGGCAGATTCGAGGACGTGACGGATCGTGTGGGCGTCGGAAGCACGCGCTGGACGCTCGCCGCCGGCGCCGCGGACTTCAACGCGGACGGCTGGCCCGACATCTATCTCGCGAACGACTACGGCCCCGAGGAGCTGTACCTCAACCAGCGCGGCGAGCGCTTCGTGCTGACGACGGCGGGGCTCGAGAGCGAATCCAAGAGCGGCATGGCCGTCGCCATCGGCGACGCATTCAATCGCGGGCGGCTCGACGTCTTCGTCACGAACATCTCGGCGCGCGGCTACATCTTTCAGAACAACAACCTGCGCCTCAACGAGCTCGCCGAGGAATCGCGGTTCACGAACGTGGCCGATCCTGTGGTGGCCGACGCGGGCTGGGCGTGGGGCGCGCAGTTCGCCGACTTCAACAACGACGGAACGAACGAGCTGTTCGTCGCCAACGGCTTCATCTCGGCGAGCCGCGATCGCGACTACTGGTATTCCATGTCGAAGATCGCCGGAGCGCATCGCAGCCTGTTCGAGGACGCGCGCACCTGGCCTCCCTTCGGCGACGCGAGCCTGAGCGGGTACGAGCGATCGCGCGTCTATCTCAGCCGCGGCGTGTCGGGCTGGAGCGACGTCGCAGGGACCGTCGGCGTGACCGACGAGCTGGATGGCCGCGCGGTGGCGATCGCAGACCTGTTCAACAGCGGCGCGCAGGACGTGATCGTCGCCAACCAGGGGCAGCCGGCGACGTTGTACCGCAACTATCCCGATACGGCGAACCACTGGATCGCATTCAACCTCGTGGCCACCGGAAGCAACAGAAGCGCGATCGGTGCTGAAATTGTGATCGAGTACGGCGACGCGAAGACACGTCGTGTGATCGATGGCGGCTCCGGGTTTGCCAGTCAGAACGACCGCCGTCCGCACTTTGGTCTGGGACGCGCGGAGCGTGTCGACCGGGCAGTGATCTACTGGCCCTCGGGCGCGGTGCAGGTGGTGCGCGATCCCCTGGTCGACACGATCAACGTGGTGACGGAGCCGGCGCGATGAAGGACGTCACAGAGGCGCCCGCGACCTACACAGGCGAAGAGGCGAGAAGTCGGCAAGGCGAAGAGGTGCTCAAGGCAACTTCGCCTGCTCGCTTCTGGGCTGCCCTCGGGACGATCGATCCCCGGTTTCTGATCGCGTTCCTCATTACCGTGGTGCTCGTCGCGGCCCAGTTGCGGTACCAGATGGTCGGCGGCTACGACCGTCTGGCGATCGCGCTGCTCGCCTGTGTCGCGGCGGAAGCGGCGCTCTCGTTCTTCGCGCGCGGCAAAGTGGTGAACCTTCAGAGCGCGTACATCAGCGGCCTGAGTCTCACCCTGCTGACGAAACCGCAGGGCGCCGTGCTCTGGCCCTTCATGGCCGGCGGGTTCCTCGCGATCGCGTCGAAGTACGTGCTGCAGTACCGGAACAGCCACATCTGGAATCCGACCAACTTCGCGATCGTGGTGCTCCTGCTCGCGGCGCCGAATCGCATCTCGGTGTTGAGCCACCAGTGGGGCAACGACCTCGTCACGAATCTGGTGATCTGGGCGTTCGGGCTCGTCATCGTCACGCGCGTCAGAGTTCTGCACATCACGCTGTCGTACGTTGCGGCGTTCCTGCTGCTCAACGCGGCGCGCGCGTTTCTCGTGGGCCAGCAGATCCTCCCCGAGATTGCCCCGATCACCGGTCCGATGTACCAGTTGTTCATCTTCTTCATGATCACGGATCCGCGGACGGTCGTGCGCGATCGCCGCTGGCAGATCGGGGTCGCGGTGATCATCGCGTTCGTCGAGACGGCGATCCGGTATGCGTCTGATCAGGCATGGACTCTTCCCACAGCGTTCAATGCCGCACCGGCGCTCGTGGCGCTTTTCCTCGTCGGTCCCGTGGCCAAGCTGATCGACTTAAGTCGTTCTCGGCCGGCGCCCGCGGGCAAAGGCGTTCTCGGCCCGGCCGCGTGAGGTCGACTTACGCGGCCGGTACGTGCTCGGCAGCGCGCTGCGCGCGCTGGTGAGCGAACGCCAGGTACCCGAACCTACTATGGTGTGCACGCCCACCGCCGCGCGAAGCGCGGCGCCGAGTACTCACCCGCGTCGCATCATGTCTTGTCGACGCGGGGCCGAGAACGCGGTTCGGCGGGCCGAGTACGCTCTACTTGCGGTAACCTTAGCCTTCGTGAACGCGGCATGCTCCGACTCGCGCGACGCGCCCCTCTTCGAGCTCCTGAGCCCGAGCGAAACCGGCATCACCTTCGAGAACACGATCACCACCAGCGACTCGGTGAACGTGCAGACCGACCTGTACGTGTACAACGGCGCCGGCGTCTCGGTCGGCGACATCGACAACGACGGACTGTCGGACATCTACCTGTCCGGCAACATGGTCTCGAGCCGCCTGTACCTGAACAAAGGCGGCATGCGCTTCGAGGACATCACCGAGTCGGCCGGCGTCGGTACGACGCAGTGGGCCACCGGCGCCTCGATGGTGGACATCGACAACGACGGATACCTCGACATTTATGTCTCGGTGTCCGGACCGGAGTGGTCTCCGACGGACAACCGACGCAACCTGCTTTTCATCAACAACCGCAATCGCACGTTCACGGAACGCGCGGCACGCCATGCGCTGGCTGACACAGGCTTCACCATTCACGCGGCCTTCCTTGATTACGACGGCGATGGTTGTCTCGACGTCTTCCTTCTGAACAACTCACCGCGGGACTTCTCGCGCGCGGACGCAATCAGTTCTCCAGTCGGACGGCCGGGCGAGACCCCCGGCAGTCACAACCAGCTGTACCGGAATTCGTGCTCGGGCGACGCCGCCTTCACGAACGTCTCGGAGCGCGCCGGCATCCTTCGCAATCCCGGTTACGGGCTCGGTGTCGCCGTCGGCGATGTGAACAACGACGGACGGCCGGACATCTACGTGTCCAACGACGGCATGCCGAGCGACGTGCTGTACGTCAACAACGGCGACGCGACGTTCACGGACAAGGCGGGCGAATGGCTCAAGCATACGAGCTACGCCGGCATGGGCGTCGACATCGCCGATTTCAACGACGACGGCTGGCCCGACATTCTTCAGGTGGACATGATGCCGCCGGATCTGCCGGGCAGAAAGCGCATGAGCGGCTACATGACATACAACCGCATGTTGGAGGCGCCGCGACGCGGATTCCGGTTCGACTACTCCGTGAACTCGCTGCAGCTGAGCAACGGTGTCACGCCGTCGGGAGACGTGGTGTTCAGCGAGATCGCGCGCATGGCTGGCCTCGCGCACACCGACTGGAGCTGGAGCGCGCTCTTCGCCGACTTCGACAACGACGGTCGCAAGGACGCCTTCATCAGCAATGGCTATCCGAAGGCGGTGAACGATCTCGATTATCAGACGGCCGTCTTCGCGGCGCACCGCACTCGCGACAGCGCGGCGGGCCGTCGCTCCGGCCTCGAGATGCTGAAGGGCGTTCCACCGATCGATCCGCCGAACCACCTGTTTCACAACAACGGCGATCTCACCTTCACCGATCGCGCCGCCGCGTGGGGCATGGATCAGCGATCGCTCTCGTACGGCGCCGCGTACGCGGACCTCGACAACGATGGCGACCTGGATCTCGTCGTGAACAACATCGACGCGCCGGCGTTCCTGTATCGGAATCGGAGCCGCGACGGCGAGACGAGGAACCGAGAAGGCGAGCAGGCGAATCACTACCTCCAGGTCAGGGTCGACACCCGTGCGCCGCACGGGGGCATCGGAACGAAGCTCGCGCTCAGCGCAGTGGGAAAGACGCAGCATCTCTAACTCGCTCCGCAGCGCGGCTAAATGTAGTCTATGGACCATCGCGCGCAT
>JBOHTL010000059.1:0-3215 GCA_050733735.1 Gemmatimonadaceae bacterium | reverse complement strand
GTCGGAGGGACCGCCCAGTTCGCGTCGCAGGAATCGTACAGCCTGATTCAGAGCTGTGCGCGCGCGCGCATCGTCCAGCTCCGGCCAGAAGAGTGCGAGCAGACTGTCGCGCCGCAGGAAGCCGTTCGTCGCAACGAGGTACACCAGCAGCGCGAGGCGCTTGGGCTGCGCAAGTATGCTCGCGAGCTCACGTCCCTCAGAATCATGAAGCTCGATCGGGCCCAGAACGCGAAGGCGAATCATGCGCCCTACGGCTGAAAGGAAGGTTCTTTAGTGTGCCTTAACTGACCGAGCGCCGCCAGACCCACTCGATTTCTGACAGGTCAGCGCCAGATCACGGCGAGGTCACTCCACCTGTTTAGGCTGGCCCTCCAACGATTCAGTCCCACTCCGGAGAGGCCAAAATGCCAAAGGTGACTCGCACTCAAATTGTGGTGTTCAGCGCACTGGCCCTGTCGATCGGCTGCGCAGGTCAGCGAGTGAACGATGCTCCCGTTCCCGAGCCCGCGCCGGAGCAATGGTTGGCGCCCGCGGACTATGCGAGCTCCGATCGCCTGCTTGCCCCGGAACTTCAGACCGCGCACGGTGTCAGCGCCGCTGACGCAATCCGACAGTTCCGGCCGCATTTCCTCCATGCGGGCCGACGGAATGGAAACGCCGTGGCAGCCGCTCCGGCGGTCTATGTGAACGGACAACATGTCGGTGGCGTTGATGCGCTCGAGATCATTGCCATCGGAATGGTGATCGAGGTTCGTCATCTCGACGCGATCGCCGCCAAAAGCATGTTCGGATCGTACTGCCCATGCGAACGCGGAGTCATTCTCGTGCAAATGCGCAGGACTGCACAAGGCGGTTAAAGCCGGTTCAGAGCGGGTGCTGGTGTGCGGTGTCTCTCGCTCCCTCTGGGCGACCGCCGTGTCGATGCCAACATCGGCCCCAGCATCCGCTTGTCGGCGCCCGCGTCCTGCGAAGACAGCGCTAACCCGTTACGACTTGCCTGACCGCGGCGATAGCGCGGTCCATCTCGTCGAGCGTGTTGTAGAAATGCGGTGAAAAGCGCACTCCCGGTCTGGTCGATCCTCCGGCGGATGCGCAGGCGATGCGATGCTGATCGTACAGCGCGCGGACGACGCGTCGGGGCTCCAGCGACGCTGGTTTGAAGACGACGATCCCCGCCGAATATCGCGGATCCGTGTTGGTCCACAGGGTGACGCCATCGATGCCGCGGAGACCATTCGCGAGGCGTTGCACGAGCTGACGAATGCGTGTTTCGATCACCGTTCTACCGATATCGTTTTGCATCTTGATCGCGGTTCCCAGTGTCGCGAGCGCGGCTTCATCACGCTGCCCGTACGCCTCCAGCTTCCGGGACACCCCTACCGCGCCGGGATACAGACTGACGAGACTGGGATGGATGCGGTCGTGAACCGCGCTGTTGACGTACAGCAGTCCCGTCTCCTTGGGTCCGCAGGGCCATTTGTGCGCTGAACCGGTATAGAAATCAGCTCCGAGGGTGCGGAGGTTGACGTCCAGCGCACCGAAGGTCTGGGCGCCGTCGACGACTGACAGGATGCCGCGACCGCGCGCAACCTTGCACAGCTCGTCGATGGGCAGCCGGTCGCCGACGGTGTTCGTTACGTGCGTCATGGCAAGAACGCGCGTACGCGGCGTCAGCGCGCGCGTGAACGCGTCCGCGTACGCCTCGGCGCCAGGGTGCGGCGTGACGGCGGCCACTTCCGTCACCATGAAGCCGAAGCGCTCCGCCTTCTGCCGCCACGCGGCGAGGTTGCTCGGATGGTTGTCGCCGAACACGACGACCTCGTCGCCGGCGCCAAGCTGAAGACCGCTCGAGACGAGGTTGTTCGCCTCGCTCGTGTTCCTGGTGATGACGATTTCCTCCGCCGTGACGCCGAGCGCTTCGGCAATCAGACGGCGAGACTCCTCCCGTCCCTCGGAAAGGCGTCCGCGACTCGCCGACGACGGATTAGCGTCGAGAAATCGCGTATTGCGCTCCAGCGCCTCGACAACCGGCATCGAGGTCGGGCAGAGGTTGGCTGCATTGACGAAAATCAGATCGGGCGGCAGCAGAAACCGGGCACGTACCTCTTTCCAGAATTTCTCGTCCGGCTCGAACGGCGTCGGCGGTAGCGGGCTGGTGATCCACGTTTCTGGCAGGTGCGCGAACAAAGGCGCTGACCCGGTGAGGGCGAGGAGGCGTGCGAAATCACGACGTGAAACGGATGTCATGCGGCTCCCCTCCCGGAGAGTGTCGCCTACATAGTCGGCCAGGGAGGCTCGACACGGAAGGGGATGACGCGCTGGAGCCGCTCGAAGTCGCGCATGCTCCGGGTGATCAGAACCGCGCCGGCCTCACGGCAGCTGGAGGCAATGAGCGCGTCGTTTACCAGCGACTTCGACATCGAGGCGAGATCGAGGCCCTGCGTCGCGCCGAGGTGCGCGAGGGCCTCGCCCGCGATCTTCCATCCTCGATACGATGGAGTGATCAATCGCCGGCGGCGCTCGAACGGATGGAAGAGGTTCCGCTGCAGCGACCGCGCCGCGGTCGCTGTTCGCGCGCCGGCTCGCAGCTCCTGCACGACGACCGCGCTCAGGTACTCGAACGGCGCGTACGCAGTGCGAAAAAGCTGAAGCCGCTCGTTCCAGCCGCGATCCCGGAACGCGTGGATGAAGATGTTGCTGTCGAGAACGTACCGTGTTGCCACGTTGCCGCCGTCAGTGGCGTCAGGAGTCGAACGACTCGATCTCCACGCCGTAGAGGGCCGCGGTCCCCGCGACGATTTCCTTTCTGAACACCACCATGTCCAGGGCCTGCTCGATCGCCGCGGTTGCCGTCGGCGCCCCGAGGATCCTGCGCGCCGCGTCGATCTTGCGCGGCGAGAGCCTGTAGGTCTTCGGCGCCTTTTCGGAAACCGCTCTCGACTTCTTGATCGCTTTCCTTTTTCTGGTCATGGCATTCCTGCTGACACGTATGTACGTACTGTGAAAACGTACATATCATGACCGCGCTGCGCAAGCGATGTCTCAGTGTCCGGAACGGTAGAACTGCGCGCGCACTTCGGCGAGGCGTGGAAAGAATCTGATGCCGACGGTCCGGTGGAGGAATGCAGCGCCAGCGCTACCGCCCGTGCCCTCCGTGCCGGGACCGAGCATCCGTTCGACGAGCTGCGCATGCTGGAAGCGCCACTGCCCGAATT
>JBOHTL010000058.1:0-11190 GCA_050733735.1 Gemmatimonadaceae bacterium | reverse complement strand
CGAGGACCATGGCGCGGCCGGTCTCGCCGTCGAGCACGATGTTGCTCGGCTTGATATCGCGGTGATACACCTTGCGGCGGTGCGCGGACGCGAGTCCGGCGGCGATGTCCGTGAGCAGCCTTCGGACACGCGCTTCCGTGAGCATCAGCCCGCGCAGCGCACCCATGCCGAGCGTCGGGCCGTCGATGAACTGCATCACGAAATACGGGATCGACTGTCCCGACAGCTCACCGACCTGGTGGATGTTGACGATGTTCGGATGCGAGACCGCGGCGATGGCCTCGGCCTCGCGCGTGAATCGCTTGCGGGCCACCGCGTCGTCCGCGAGCACCGGAGACAGCATCTTCACGGCGACTTCGCGCTTCAGGACGGAATCGCGGCCGACGAAGACATATGCCATCCCGCCTTCGCCGACCATGCCGAGGACGCGAATGTTGGGTGCCAGCGCGCGAACAAGCTCGTTATAGAGGTCCCGCAGCTCCTCGGGGGGCCGCTGGAAGCGCACCCATTCGCCGGAGCGGAATTCACCGGACGGGATCTCACGCTTCAGTGGCGGCGCGGGTGCGTCGCACACTGCGCACGTAGCGGCACGCAGCGAGATCGGAGCCCGACAGACCGAGCAGTGCGGGAACTCCTTTGCGCCACTGCCACCGGAGGAACCGCCTGATTGGGAGGGGGTGGTTGGCTGCGTCACGGGAGGCCTTCCGACCGGTGATGGTGAAGCGATTGACCAACATATGGCTTGCACCCGGTCGCGCCAGATGCTCAGACTTCGACCATGCGCCATCTCACGCCTCTTCTTCTCGTCCTGACCGCGGCCATCGCCGCGCCCATTCGTGCTCAGCAGCGTCCTGTCTTCGAGCTCACCATCGCCAGCATCATGCGTGGGCCCGAGCTGTACGGACGCGAGCCACAACGCGTGCGCTGGAGCGCCGACGGCCGCCACATCTACTTCTACTGGAACGAACCGGGGACGAAATGGAGCGAGCCGTCGCGTCCCTACCGCGTTCGCGCCGCGGCGGGCGCTCGTCCCGAGCGGCTCACCGAGCCGCAGCTCGACTCCGCCGGCCCGTTGTTCGCCGACGGCAGCTTCACGCGCGACCGGCGACAGAAGATCGCGGCGTTCGAGGGTGATCTGTACCTCGTCGACATGCGCACCGGCGGCGTTCGGCGACTGACGGAGACCGTCGAATCGGAATCGAGTCCGACACTCACCGCTGACGGGACCGGAGCGTACTTCGTCCGCGACGACAACGTGTTTTTTCTCGACCTCGCGCGACAGTCGGTCCGACAGATCACCGACGTTCGCCGCGGGCAGCGGCCGCGCGACTCGACCTTCACGGGACATCGTGGCGTGCTCCGGAATCAGCAGGTCGAGCTGTTCGACGCTGTCCGGGAGCAGGAGCGGCTCGACAGCCTCGAGCGCGTCGAGCGCCGGCTGCACGAGTCGCATCGTCCCCGCCCGTTCTACATCGCGCAGAACGAACGGGTGAGTCAGCTGAGCGTCTCGCCCGCCGGTACGGCGCTGATCATCACGACGTCGGTGCCTGCGTCGGGCTCGCGACAGACGGACGTTCCACAATACGTCACGGTGAGCGGATACACGGAAGACCTGCGTGTACGCACGAAGGTGGGCGACGAGCAGTCCCGCGGCCGGCTCGCCTTCCTCTCGCTGCGCGACACCGTCGTGCGCTGGCTGCATCCCGTTCCGGGCGACACGACCCGGCCTCCGGCGCAGGCGTACAGCGCGGGCTGGAATGACGCCGGCGACGCCGCGCTGATCATCGCCTTGTCGCGCGACTACAAGCGCCGCTTCATCCATCGGATGGACGACAACGGCCGGCTCACGACCATCGACGAGCTTCGGGACACCGCCTGGGTGCTCTCGAGCTGCGGCGGGGTCAATGCGTGCGGCACGGCCGCCGGATGGCTTCCGGGGGGGGGAAATCGCGTCTGGTTCACGTCGGAGCGCGACGGGTTCGCGCATCTCTACACCGCGAACGGCGACGGCAGCGACAAGCGCCAGCTCACCAGCGGACGCTGGGAGGTGCTCGAGGTCGATCTCTCGCCGGACCGCCGGAGCTTCTACCTGACGACGAGCGAGAGCTCTCCATTCGACGCGCAGCTGTATCGCATGAGCATCGATGGCGGCGAGCGCGTGAAGCTGACGACGCAGCCTGGTTCACACGAGACCGTGCTCTCCCCCGACGGGGCGTGGATTGCCGACGTGCATTCGCTCTCGAACAAGCCGCCGGAGCTGTACGTCATGCGCAACACCGCCGGCGCGGCGCTGACGCAGCTGACGACGTCGCCGACGGCCGAGTTTCGCGCGTATCGGTGGCTCGCGCCGGAGATCGTGCGCGTGCCCGCGTCCGACGGGGTGCAGGTTCCCGCGCGCGTCTACCGGCCACAGGACGTCGGCGCGCAGCCGAACGGCGCAGCCGTCATCTTCGTGCACGGCGCCGGCTACCTGCACAACGTGCACAACTATTGGTCGAACTACGCGCGTGAGTACATGTTCCACCACTTTCTGGCGTCGCGCGGCTATGTGGTGCTGGATGTCGACTATCGCGGCTCGGCGGGTTACGGGCGCGACTGGCGCACCGCGATCTATCGCCACATGGGAGGACGCGACCTTCAGGACCAGGTGGACGGCGCCCGGTATCTGCAGCGCCAGCTCGGAATCGCGCCGGACCGCGTCGGCATCTACGGCGGAAGCTACGGCGGCTTCATCACGCTCATGGCGCTGTTCACGGAGCCGGAGCACTTCGGCGCGGGGGCGGCGCTGCGCTCGGTGACCGACTGGGCGCATTACAACCATCCGTACACCGCGCAGATCCTGAACACGCCTGAACACGACTCCGTCGCGTTTCGCCGTTCGTCGCCTATTTATTTCGCAGAGGGTCTCGAGGACCCTCTGCTGATCGCGCACGGCATGGTGGACGTGAACGTCCACTTCCAGGACGTCGTTCGCCTGGCGCAGCGGCTGATCGAGCTGGGCAAGGAGAACTGGGAGATGGCCGTGTATCCCGTCGAGAATCACGCATTCCTGCGTCCCGACTCGTGGACGGACGAATACACGCGGATCTTCAAGCTGTTCGAGCGCCACATCGGCGCCTCGCGCGAGCAGCGCGCGACCGATGGCGCCACGCGGGGTCGCCAGTGAAGCTCGAGTCGGTGCGCGAATCGCTGCGGCGCGCGGGCGTCGTGATCCGGCGCATCGTCGGCGCGCCGGATTACGACCGGTATCTCGCGCATGTCAGCGCGTGTCATCCCGGTACCGCGCCCATGTCACGCGAAGAATTCGAGCGATCGCGGCTGGAGGATCGGTACTCGCGGCCTGGACAACGCTGTTGTTGAGAGAACTAACGGCGCTGTGTAACGGCGCTTCCTGACGGCGCCATGAACGTCAGGAGGATCGCAGCGACCAGCGCGAGACCGGCCCCGAGCAGGAAGGCGTCTCTCGGGCCGTAGGCATCCCACACCACGCCGAACAGCAGCGATGCCGGCAGCATCCCGATGCCCACCGTGAGATGGAACCAGCCGAATGCCGTACCGCGACGCTCGGCGGGCACGAAATCGGCGACCAGCGCGCGTTCCGTGGGCTCGACGAGCGCGAAATAGATCCCGTAAATGGCAAACAGCGCCCAGGCGTGCCACGCGACGGACGCGAACGCAAAGCCGACATACGCGACCGCATAGACCAGCCAGCCGGCCACGAGGGCCGGCGCGCGTCCGATCCCATCGGACAGCGCACCACCTGGTGTGCTCGCCGCGCTCTTCACCACATGCAGCGCGGCCCAGAGCACGGGCAGCAGCGCGACCGGCACGCCGAGCTGATTCGCGCGCAACAGCAGGAACGCATCGGTGGAGTTCCCGAGCGTGAACAGCAGCACGACCGCGAGATAGCGCCAGAACGAGCGTGGGAGCGCGGTCTCGGCGCCGTCGGCTTTCGCCGGCGGCGGTGAGTGCTCGGCGCTCGCGCCGTGCGCGAGCGGTGGGCGAGAGACTTCATGAACGAACACACCCACGGTGATGACCGCCGCAGCACCGGGTATGGCCGCAAGCCAGAAGACCGACCGGACATCGAACGCAAACCACTGAATCAGAACGAACGCGATGAGCGGACCGAGCACGGCGCCGGCGTGATCGGCTGCCCGGTGAAATCCGTACGCGCGGCCGCGAATCGCTGGGTGGACCGACTCCGCGATCAGCGCGTCGCGCGGCGAGTTTCGGATCCCCTTCCCGACGCGATCGGCGAGACGGATGCCCAGCACCTGCGTCGCGCTCTGCGCCATGGCGATCAACGGACGCGCGATGGCCGCGAGCGTATAGCCGAACACCACGAGCGGCTTGCGCCGGCGCACGCGGTCGGACCACCAGCCACTCGCGAGTTTCAGCAGCGAGGCCGTGGTCTCCGCCGCTCCCTCGATGATGCCGAGCATTCCGGCCGACGCCCCCAGAGTAGCGGTCAGGAACACGGGGAGCAGCGGGTAGATCATCTCGCTGGAGACGTCGGTGAAAAAGCTCACCGCAGCGAGCGCGATGACGTTGCGCCCTAGCCTGTGGCGAGCGGGAGCGCCAGTGGCAGGATCGGTCACGGCGCGCAATGTACCACTTGCGGTTCCGGCCGGTCGCGCAAGAATCAATGAATGACGGCACCCCCCCCCCCGGTTCGCCCGTCTCCGACGCCGGTTGCGGTGCGCGCCGCGGACACCTTTCGCGACTTGTCGCGCGAGCGGCGCTGGCTCGCCGACCGCGAAGCCGACGTGCTGCGCTCGCAGGTGGAGATCGCGCGCATCCCGGCGCCGACCGGCGAGGAACAGCGCCGGGCACAGCACGTGGCGTGCGAACTGATCGGAGCGGGGCTGTCCGCCACGATCGACGATGCCGGCAATGTCATCGCGCGCGCACCCGGCGCCTACGAAGCCGCGCCGGTCGTGGTGTGCGCGCACCTCGACACCGTGTTCCCCGAGGACACCGATCTCGACGTCCGACGCGACGGCGCGCGGCTGGTCGGCCCCGGCATCTGCGACAATGGCCGCGGACTCGCCGTCATGCTCATGCTTGCGCGCGTGATGCACGGCTGCCGGTCGGGCTTCGCGCGTCCCGTGGAATTCGTCGCGACGACGGGGGAGGAAGGAGCCGGCGACCTGCGCGGCGCCAAGCACTACTTCTCGCGCGCCCGCGAACCGCATTCCGTCATCGCCATCGACGGCGCGGGCGACGAGCGGATCATCAACACCGGCCTCGGCTCGCGCCGATTCCGCATCACCTATCACGGCCCGGGTGGACACAGCTGGGCGGCGTTCGGCGTGGCCAACCCTGTGCACGCGGCCGCGCGCGCGGCCTCCGTGCTCGCCGGTCTTCGCATCGGTGGCGCGGCTGGACTACGCTCCGCGCTGACCGTGAGCCGCATCGGCGGTGGAATGTCGGTCAATTCCATTCCCGAAAACGCCTGGCTCGAAGTCGACGTGCGCAGCACCAGCGACGTCGCGCTCGGCCGGCTGGAGCGCGAAGTACGGGACGTCGCCGCCGCCGCGGCAACGGAGGAGAATCAGCGTCGCGCGCCGGGCAGCGACGCGCTGCGCTTCGAGGTGACGCGCATCGGCGATCGTCCCGGTGGGATGACCGCGGACGACGCTCCCCTGGTGGCCGCCGCCATGGCTTCGACTCGGCTCGTCGGACGCGAGCCGGAGCTCGCCACGGCCTCGACCGATGCCAACGCCGCGATGAGCCTCGGCGTCCCCGCCATCGCCATCGGTGGCGGCGGCAGAGGCGGCGCCGCCCATACGAGTCGTGAGTGGTTCGACAACACGGGAGGGGCGGCGGGCGTCGAACGCGCGCTCACGATCGTGGCGACGATGGCGAGAAGCGCTGACTGAAGACGTTCAAACGTTCAAACGTTCTTGCCGTGCAGCTCCGAGTGGTCGCCCATCGTCGCCTCGCCTCGGAATCCTTCCAGCACGACCTCGTCGCCGATCAGCGAATCGTGCAACTCCGCGCGCGCGATGCGTGACTTCGTTCCGATGATCGTATCGCGGATCTCGGAGTCCTCGATCGTCGTCCCCGCGCTGATCGAGACGTTCGGGCCGATCGTCGACCGCGCGATCGTGACACCGTCCTCGATGTAGACCGGCTCGACGATCTTCGCGTCCTTCGAAAGGTTCGCCGGCTTCCGCGCCATCTTCCGCTTCTCGAGGATGATCTTGTTCGTCTCCAGCAGCGTGTCGATCTTGCCGGCGTCGTACCATCCTTCGACGTCTTCCACCTTCAGCTTCGCGCCTTTCTCTACCATGTACTGGAAGGCGTCGGTCAGGTAGAACTCGCCCTTGTTCGGCGGCTGCTTCATGACGTGATCGATCCCCTCGAACATCAGCTTCCAGTTCCTGATGTACTGCAGCCCGATGTTCGCGCGTTTCGAGATGGGATCCTTCGGTTTCTCCACGATCTTCGTCATGTGCCCGTTCGCGTCGGTCACGACGACGCCGAAGCGCTGGTAATCCTCCACTTCCTTCGTCCAGATGATCCCGTCGTCCTTGCTCGTCTTGATGACACTGAGATCGGCGTCGAAGATCGTGTCGACGAAGATGATCATCACCGGCTGGTCGACGTACGGCTTGGCGAGGCGGATGGCGTCGGCCGTGCCCTTCTGCTCGAGCTGCTCCACGAACACCGACTTCCACGGATACCTGGCGCGGGTGTATTGCTCGACCTTCTCCTTCAGGTGGCCGGTGATGTAGATGATCTCGTCCACGCCGCCGAGCTTCGCCAGGTCGTCCATGACGTAGTCGATGACGGGCTTCCCGGCGATGCGCAGCATCGGCTTGGGGGTGATGTGCGTGTGCGGTCGGAGACGCGTCCCCTTTCCCGCGAGCGGAACGATGACCTTCATGGCGCGCTCGTTCCCTCGCGTCCATACCGGTCCTTCAACCGCACGACGTCGTCGAGATGTGAGGTCGACGCCTCGAGGATGTCACAGTCGCTGACGGCCTCCATGTAGTGCACGGTCCCCGGGGCGATCCGGAACGATTCGCCTTTCTTGAGCTTCATGTCTTGTAGGTGGTCACTGCCGGGAAGCTTGACCCAGTAGATCATCTCCCCGGCGAGGAGGTGAACGGTTTCGTCCTTCTCGCGATGATACTGCACGGACAGCGCCTCGCCGGCATTGATGTGGAGGATCTTGCCGATGTAGTCGTCGGTGCGGGCCCAGATGATCTCGTATCCCCAGGGCTTCGGCACGTGCGTGACGGTGATGCGGCCGGTGGCCGGATTTCCGGGCGGGTATGGTGAGGAGGTGCTCATGGCGGGCTGAAATATGGCGACCCGGGCACCGTTCCTGCTCTGTCCGCCGGTGATGATTCTCGCGCCACGCTACATCCCGAGACTGGCGGCAACCGTCGGTCTCTTCACGAAGTACGGTCTCGCCGACTTCGCGGACCGAAGCGGACTGCGCGCGCTGGTCGCCGACGACGCCGAGGCCACGAACGGCGGATCCCCCGACAAGGCAGTCGCCTTCCGGAAGCGGCTCGTCGAGCTCGGGCCGGCGTACATCAAACTCGGACAGGTGCTCTCCACCCGTCCCGATCTGATTCCCGACTCGTACGTCCAGGAGCTGGAAAAGCTGCAGGACGACGTGCCGCCGATCGCCTACGAGGCCGTCGAAGAGGTGGTCGAGAGTGAGCTCGGCGCGCGCATGAGCAAGCTGTTCGACGAGTTCGAGAGAGATCCGCTCGGGACCGCGAGCCTCGGTCAGGTGCACGCGGCCGTGCTGCGCGGCGGCCGGCAGGTCGTCGTGAAGGTCCAGCGTCCCGACATTCGTGAGCTGCTCGCCGACGACCTGGACTTCTTCCGTGAGCTCGCCACGTTCCTCACGAAGCACACCCAGGTCGGCGCGCGCGTCGACATGCTCGGCATCATCGCGCAGCTCGAACGGGCGTTGCTCGACGAGCTGGATTACCGCATCGAGGCCCGCAACGCGGCGACGTTCCGCCGCGCCCTCGCCGAGTTTCCGCGCCTGCTGGTGCCGAAGGTCGTGGAGGGATACACGACGGAAAAGGTCCTGACGACGGAGCGCGTGAAGGGACTGAAGATCGACGACATCAGTCCGCTGATCCGCATCGAGCATGACTTCGAACCGCTCGCGGAGGAGCTGACGCGCGCGTATCTGAAGACGATCATCATCGACGGCCATTTTCACGCCGATCCCCACCCGGGGAACGTGTTCGTGATTCTTCCTGAGATGGAAAATCCGATGACGCCGTCGGAGCTCAAGGCCATCGACCGGCGTGGCGCGCTTCGCGAAGTTCACACTCCCATCCAGCGCATCGAGCAGCAGGCACAGCACAACGCGGTGATCGCGGCCGACATCGACGTGAAGCTCTCGCTCATCGACTTCGGCATGACCGCCCGGCTCTCAACCAAGATGCGGGAGCAGATCGTGGCGCTGCTCATGGCGCTGTCCGACAACCGCGGCGACGACGCCGCGGAAACGCTCGTCGAGCTCGGCCACCCAATGGCCGACTTCGACCACACGACGTACTCTCGCGAGATCGCCGGCCTCATCGCGCGAAACTACGACCTCGCCATCGGCGAAGTGGAAGCCGGCAAGGTGCTGTACGAGGTCATCAACATCTCGTATCAGCGCGGGCTGCGTCTTCCGGCGGAGCTGACGCTCCTCGCCAAGGCGCTGTTCAATCTCGACGCGGTCACGCGCGCACTCGATCCCCTGTTCAGCCCCATCAACGCGATCCGGGACTACTCCAATCAGCTGGCGACGGAGCGCGCGCGAAGGGACTTCTCGCCCCGCCGTTTGCTTCAGATGGCGACGGCGAGCACCGATCTGCTCGCGACACTGCCGCATCGTCTCGAGGTCATCACGCAGCGGCTGGCGACCGGCCAGTTCGAGACGAAGGTGGAAGTGCCACAATTCCCGCTGCTGCTCTCCGGACTGCAGAAGGTCGCGAATCGCGTCTTCTCCGGACTGGTGCTCGCCGGGATCGTCGTCGCCAGCGCCATGCTCATGCCCTACCGGCGCGCGCTCGGCACGGCCGGCTTCATCATCGCCGGCGTTATCGGGATCTACATGGTGGTGAACATCATGTTCAGCGACCGCAGAAGGAGATGACGGTGTGACGGCTCTTCACCACAAATCTCTGAACGTCAGCACCCATCGCGCCGCCGCGCTCTTCGTACGTTCGTCGCCAATCGACAGCGCCGGCTCGCTGACATAGAACGGCGCGTCGATGCGGACGTGGATGGCGCGATCGAAGAGGCGTCCCCGCAGCGCGATCCCGACACCGGCGTCCGCGAGCGGGTCGAAGCCGGGCATGGTGGCGACGTCGCCGAACCCGTGCAGCCACACGCCGAGCGATCGCATCGCCGGTACGTTGAACAGCCGCGCACCGACGTCCGCGTTGGCTGCAAGTGTTCGCTCCACGGCGATGCCCGCCGCGTAACCGCGAAGCCCCGCGCCGCCCAGGGGCAGAAAGTTGAAGCCTGGCCGCTTCAGCAGCGCGCCGCGCGGACGCCACCAGTGATTCCAGTAGGTGTCCATCGGGTCCTCGACGCTCAGGAACAGTGCGCGCTGCTCTATCGCCGTTTCGCTGATCCCGCCATACAGGCGCAACGCCGAGCGAGTCCGGTCGCCGGCGACCACCAATCCGACGGCGCCTTGTGCCTTGCCGTACCAGTCGTCACCCGCGACGCCGGCGAGCAACTCTGGCTCGACGAAGACATATCCGCGATTCGTTTCGCGCTGCCAGCGAAGGGATGCGCCGGCATCGAGCGCGTCGCGGTTCGTCGTCCAGAGCGTCGGCGCGAGGCGTGGCTCGAGCGCGTTCGTGTAGTTCAGCGTGACATCGAAGGCGCGGCTGGTGCGACCTGCTTCCCGGCGCCATTCACGACCGAGCTCGAAGCGCAAGATGGCGTCGAGATGTCCGATGCCTCCGTGCATCCCCATGGCAGGCCGGCTCATGCCGGGCAGGTACAGATTCCAGAAGCGCCACCAGAGCTGCAGCTGATCGCTGGCGTCCATCTCTTCGTTCGGATCGAAGTAGTACGCGATGCCGCCTTCCGTGCGATCGATCGCGCCGAGGTAGCTCCCGCGCTCGCGAATTCCCGCGGCCACCGCTCCGGCCTCCGAGTACCACGCGATCGGCGCGAACAGCACGACGTCGCGCTCCCGATCCGCCTGGTCCAGAAACGGCCAGTCGAAGTTCACGCGCGCGCGCGCGGCGCGCAGGGGAGTGGTGGCCTGCCGCACGTCATTGCGACGATCCCAATCCCACGAGAAATGGAACGGGTCGAGTCGCACTTCGAGTGGCTCCTGCGTCGTGCGGATCAGAACGGTCTCCCGGTCGAAGGGCGGCTGGGACATGCGCGCGAGCGTCCATCCCGACGCCGTGCGCACGCCGACGCTCATGGGATGGCGGTATTCACCGCGGCGCACGATCACCGCGTCGGTGACCCAGCTGCCCCCTCCCTCACGCATGGTCCGCGCTTCCTCCAGTGCGTAATCAGTCACCCCGGTCTCGTGCACCCACTGCTGAAAAAACCAGGTGAGGTCCTTGCCAGTCGCGCGCTCGGAGGAGCCGCGCATGGCGCGCTCGTCGACATGCTTCAGGGCCCAGCGCGCGTAGTAGTCGTCGAGGAACGCGCGGAAGGCCGAATCACCCACCGCATCGCGCAACTCGCCGTACATCACCTCCGCCCGGCTGTACACCATGTCGTTGTACGTGCCGAAGTCGCGGAACTCGTGCGCGATCGTCCCAATCGGTTCCGCGTTGCCCTGCAGGTCGGTGAACGCCTGGCCGAGGTTCAGCGCCTCGAAGCGCGGCAACCGCATGCGAATCGCGAGCCCGCGATAACCCGTGATCGGCGCGAACTCGTCGACGGTGCCGGCGCGCACGCGTTCCTGCGGTGTCAGCCCCTGCGCCCATGCGGTCTGATACGACGTGAGACCTTCGTCCATCCAGCCGCTGCGCCATTCGTTGTTCGCGAGAATGCCGTACGACCAGATGTGTCCTCCTTCGTGGAGGATGAGCCCCTGCGACGGCGAGCCGTTCGCCTGCAGCATCGGGAACTCGGTGCCGCCGCCTTCGATGCGGTGGATCACCGTCATCTGCGGGTACGCGTACGGGCCATAGATGCTCTCGAGCCAGCGCAGCGCGTTGGCGGTCCGCTGGACGA
>JBOHTL010000057.1:0-3464 GCA_050733735.1 Gemmatimonadaceae bacterium | reverse complement strand
CCTGCTCGAGATCGCTTCGATTACAGGCATGCGTTCGCTGTTCGAGCTATACGAACGCCAACTAGCCACACAAGCGCTGCCGCCTTATCTGGCGACGGCGTTCGAAGTGAATCGGGGACTTGCGTATCGCGCGTTCGGTGACGCCGACACAGCGCGGATCCACCTCGAACGGGGAATGACATTGGCTGGTTCCTACGGCTTCAGTCAATACCTGTTCGAGGCGGAGGAAGCGCTTCACGAAGTCGACGTCATGACTACCCGCAGGAAGGAAGTCGAGATATCACTCGACACTCAGGAGGTCGCCCGCGCTATCAGAGAATTGCGAGAGAGCGTAGGCGTCTGAGGCAGGCAGCAACGAATGGCAACTAGGTATTGCAGTCGCTGAAACCACCACCAAAGATGACGCCCTTTCGGCAGGTCGTGTCCTCGGCAACGGGCGCGGTCGGCGCGGAGCAGGCGGAGACAACAAAGGAGGCAACAACGAGGACGGCGTAGGCAATGTGACGGCGCGACATGTATGATCTCCAGAATGGCGTGAATTCGTTCGTAGCAGAACTTCGCGGCAATCTGGGGTCGCCCTTCGGACCGTAAACCCGCATTTTGTGACACGAATGTGCGGTTTTATGACATCCGACCGGGAATAGCGTGGACGTCGTTGCTCTCCTGCCCCGTCAGCTCCTACAGCACCTCACAATCGTTCTGGGATCGCAGCACTCCATCGCCGCAGTCCGGGGATGGGACGAGCTCCGAGCCGTCGTTCATGCACGTGTCACCGATGTCGTCGTCGTCGATCCGCTGGTCGATGGGACCGGAAGGACCGACGCGATCATCGAGCTCCACCGGCAATTCCCGTCGCTGCCGATCGTCGTCTACACCTCGCTCTCCGCGACGTCGACGCGCGCGATCATGCAGCTGGGGCGCTCCGGCATCGAGCACGTGGTGCTCAACCGGTTCGACGACGAGCGGCGGCGGTTTCTCGAGCTGCTCGAGCGGGTTCCCGGCCAGGCGCTGAGCGATCAGATGCTCCGGCTGCTGGCGCCGGAGCTGGCGAAGCTGCCGGTGACGATGGTTCGGGCGGTCGAGCAGCTGTTCCGGTCTCCCAATCGCTTCCGCAACGCGCAGGATCTCTCCTCCGCGGCGGGAACGATCCTCCGGACGCTCTACCGGCAGCTCGAGATGGCGGGGATCCATTCGCCGCGATTGCTGGTGGCGGCGGCGCGGCTGCTGCGAGTCTACGCGCTGCTGCGCGACCCGGGACGACAGATCAAGGAAGTGGCGGTCAAAGCAGGATACCACTCGCAGTATCAACTGACACAGCACATGCGCGCGCTCACCGGCCACACACCGCGAACCGTGCGCACCTACATAGAGCCGGAGCAGTTTGTGACACTGTTGGTCGAAGGCGTACGTCGTCCCACCAAAGCACGACGAGCTTACGGGCGGAGCCGCTCGTGACTCGATTCCGAGGTCCATTCATGGCCGCAGAACAGACGCATGTACTGCTCGTCGATGACGAGCCGGCAATCTGCCGAGCGCTCAGCCTCATGCTGGGCCGCTCCGGATTCCGCGTGTCCACCGCGCTGTCCGCCGAGACGGCCATGGCCGTCGTGCGCGGCGAGCGCGTTGATGTTCTCGTCGTCGATCTTCGCATTCCCGACATGCGCGGCGATGCCCTGTTCGAGCTCGCGGCCGCCACGCAGCCCCAGCTCCGCCACCGCACGTTGTTCACCACCGGCGACATCACCGAGCGCGGGCAGGAACTGATCGAAGCCACGGGCTGTCCCCTGCTCCGCAAGCCGTTCGACACGAAGGACCTGATCGACTGGGTGAAGGCGGCGGAGCTGCGAATGAAAGATCAGAGTGCCTAGGTGCGAGGTCCGAGGTGTGAGGTGCGGGCCACGCACCGCGCACCACGCACCACCCGCGATTAGAGCTTCCACCCCTTCAGCGTCTCCAGCGTCTGCTCCAACGCGCGCCGCTGTGTCGGCGTGGGCGACTCCTGCCACAATTCCTCGTACGTCCTGACGGCGAGATCGAGAGCCAGAGGATCGTGCTCCGCCCCGGCCAGGCTGGCGGCGTTGTCCGCGAGCGCCGCGCGCGCCAGCAGATCGTCCGGAAAGCGCTCCGTGACCCGGCGCCAGCGCTCCACGCGAGCACGAACCTCCCCCTCGGCAAGCGCCCACAAATGCCACGCTCCACGATGGTTCGCGTCGGCGTTCTTCGCGCGCTCCGCCAGCGCGCCCACCACCTCGGGGCCGCGTCCCGTCAGCCAGTAGGCATTGGCCAGCACGACCAGCGCGCGCGCGTCGGACGGCCGCACGGAAGTGACATGCTCGTACACCGGAATCACGATCTCGGAGCGTTCGTGGTAGAGCTCTGCCGCGGCGATCAGCTCATCGACGTCGGCGTCGCGTGCGATGTCGCGCACAGTGTCGAGCAGCGCGCCCAGGTCGTCGTCGGATTCGTAGCGCGCGAGCGCGGCGCCGAGTCGGTCGGAGAGTGGAAGCACGCAGGGAAAATAGTTTGAACGTTTCAACGTTTCAGGGTTTCAGGGTTTCAGGGTTTCAGGGTTTCAGGGTTTCAGGATGGCTCTGCGGCGTTGAAACGTTGAAACGCTGAAACTCCCAAACCGGCAGTTCCGGCACACTACTGGCAGGTAGGGGTACTAAACCGGCAGGACCCTCGGTTCGGGGTTGCGCGGATCGGCTCCTGTTGCGATACTCAGCCGTCCGCCGGCACGACCAGTGACTTCGTCCTTCCGGCCGAACACGCGGACTGTCCCCCCTCCCTCGGTGCTGAGCGGATTCTGGGGCGAGCAACCGCGCTGTATTACCGCCTGACTGGGCAGCCGCGCCCGACGTGCGTGTGGAATCCGCGCTGCGGACGCGTCATGAAACGAAAGCATAGCCTCGCATAATCACAGGTAAGCGCTTTGCCCGCGAACACGCGGTGCATTGCCGCAGTTGAGCACTTCTTTGTCACCTCAAACGCAATATGACTGAACGCCCACCACGCCGTGGCCGCTCCGGCCGCGGACGGTCGAGGCGTCCCCGCGACACCGATCGCCCCATCATGGACAATTCCGACGAGAATCCGTACCGCGACAGCGGCACGAGCGACACTGGCGCCGCCCCCGCTCCTGACGCTTCGAGCGAGCGCGCCCCAGAGACCAGCCGCGACGACCGTCGCGACGATACGGGCGACAGCGGTGCCGCGACGAACGACGACACGCGCGCCGCTCCAAACAGCGCCGACAACAACGGGACCGAGGCGAGCGCAGCGCCGCAACGGGATTCCCACCGCCGTGACCGCGGAGATCGATCGGACCGCGGCGACCGGGGCGACCGGGGCGACCGCGGCGGCGGCGGCGAGCGATTCGACCGCAATGGACGGCGCCATCGTCGCCATCGCGGCCGGGGACGCCGCGGTGGCACCGGAGGCGGTGGTGGAGGCGGTGGCGGTGG
>JBOHTL010000056.1:0-4714 GCA_050733735.1 Gemmatimonadaceae bacterium | reverse complement strand
GTGCGGAAGAGGTCGAAGTTCACCGGCGAGGCGCGCAGATCGACGTTGCGAACCTCGAGCACCTCGTTGCCGACGACGAAGGTCATCGCGCCCAGAAGCCGCGACCTGGTGCTGCGCACGTCCATGTCGCTCAACGCGTACTCGAAGGCGTAGAAGTTTTCGCGATTGTTCCGGATGTGGAGCTTCGTGCGTCCGCCTCCCTCACGCGGCAGGGTCTCGTACACCCACGCGACGTCCTTCAACGAGACCGAATCCGCGACCACGTGGACGTCGACGCGGATCGGCAGCGCGCTTCCCCACCAGATCTTGCCGCGCGCGCTCCCCGTCGATGCCGGCAGATCGAAGTGCTCCACATCCACGAACACCGAGTCGCCGAGCTTCCGCACGATGCCCTTCGCGTTCCGGAACGAGAAGGGGGGCTCGAGCTCGTCGACTGCGAGGTCCTCCACCACCGCGAGCTGCCCGGCGGTGTCCGGATCGGCGATGCGAACGCGCGGCAGCTTCGCGCTCATGTTGCTCCACCGGTACGTGTGGATGTAGCCCTCGGCGGAGCGCCGGATCTCCCGCTCCGGATTCTCGAGATTCCGCTTGATGGCGCTGTCCCGCTTGGCGCCGCGCAGCGAGTCGTCCGGCGACCAGGGGCGCGTCAGAATGAACTCGCCGTCGGTGACCCGCACGTCTTCCAGCACGACGTAGTCGCCGAAGCCGCGGCCGGGGACGCCCGGCGTGGACGGACCGTCGGAGTCGAAGACGTGCTGGAAGTTCCAGTCTCCGTCCTCGTACTGACGCAGCCGCACGACCGCGCCGTGCACCTCGACGTTCCTGAGGAGCAGCCGCCGGTCCATCAGGTCGCGGGGATCGTAGTCCAGCGTCACCGGTCCCGTGCTCACGAGGATGCTGTCCTGATCGTCGCGAATCGCGAAGCTGTCGATCGTGAAGCCGGTCAGGATGGTGCCCGTGACGTTCCCGATGTGCACTTTGCCCTTCACGCGGCCGCTGACCTCTCGCTCCACGACCGATCGAATGGCGGAACGACCGAAATCGGTACCCACGCCGACGCCAACGATCACGGCCGCCACGATGACAAGCGTGACGAGCGTGATGGCGCTGACGAGAACGACGAGGTGCCTGCGTTTCATTTCCTAGAATTCAGGACCGATCGAGAATGTGAAGGTGAGCCGCTTGTACCACCGGTCCCGGATCGGCGGATCGTAGCTCTGATCGCACGCCGCGCTGCCGATCTGTTCGAGCGGGCCGTCCGGTCCCCGACGGTGATACTGGATTGCGTTTCCTGGACTGGCGCACGCGAGGGTGAAGACGTTCGGGTTGTAGTAGATCGCGCCCTTGTCGCGGTCGTGACTGTTGTACCCGACGTTGACCTGAACAGGTCCGATCGGAGTGAGCGCCCGAATACCAAAACCCGGCGTCCATTTCATGGCGAACCCCCGGTCTGACCGGCTCCAGACGTCACCGCCGTCGATGAACAGCGTGTACTGCAGCGCATTTGGAAACAGGAACGGATCGCGGATCCGGTACTCGATGTTGGCCACGATCAGCGAATTGCCTCCCAGAGGCACCGTTCGACTGGGGCCGATGCCCCTGTGCTGGTAGCTGACGATCGTCGAGTCGAGCGATCCCGGCACCGGAGTCACGGTGGAATCGACGTCGCTTCCGCGGTCCGCGATATAGACGACCGAACCCAGCTCGTTCTGCTGAAAACCCCGCACGCTCGTCGGGCCGCCGGCGTACAGGCGCTCCTGTGGCGGCACGAACAGCCCGGAATCGGCGAGCGCGAGGGTTCGGCCGAGCACCATGCCGCCGCGCACGCGCAGCGTGAGAACGTTGGAGCCGACCGGCGTATACCAGGCGAGGTCGCCGGTGAGCTTGTTGAAGTACAAGCTGTCCGACGTACCCAGCAGCGGGGTCGCGGAGCTTCGAATCTCGGAACGGAACAGCGTCCCGCGGGTCGGCGACACAGGGTTGTCCGTTCGGATGCGGACGAGCGCGGCGCTGGCGACGCCGAGGGGGAGTCGCTCGCCGATGCGTTGGCGGGAGTCGGGGTCGCACACGTTGAAGAGCGCGCAGAGCGCCGGAGCGTCCGCGAGCGTGCTGCCATACTCGAAGGTGTATCCGAGGCGCAGCGAGGTCCGGTCGCGCACCTCGCGCGTTGCGGACAGATCGCCGCCGATGAGGGTCGTGCGCATGTACGCCTTGTACTCGCCGCGGCGCTCGCTGTAGAGCGAGACCGCGGGAACCCAGCGCGTGCCCAGAAGCCGCGGCTGCCGCAGACCGATTCCGCCGAAGTAGTACGTCGAGTCGCTCATCGGGTCGTCCCAGAGCGGAGTCTGCTTGTTGAAGGTGCAGACGTCCCGCGTGGACTCGGTCGCCAGAGGGTAGCCGTAGCCGATCTTGGATGCCTGACCGGCGAGCTCCAGGCGCCGCGCCGTTCCGAAGAGATTCTTGTCGGTGTATTGCAGACGCATGCGCGCGCAATCGAGCGTCGCCCAGCCGAACTCCGAGTCGATCTGCCGCATGTAGTCTTCCGACAAGCGCACGATCAGGCGCACGATGGTGTCACCCGGCGGCTGCAGGCTGTCGGGAAGCGGAGTGACGTCCACGTGCCGGTATGCGGCGAGCTGGAAGAGATTGCGCTGCGCTTCCAGGATGGCGCGGTCACTGTACGGCTGACCCGTGGAGATGCCCATGATGCGACGCACGACGGCGGTGTCGATCTCGGGCTCGGCTCCTTCGATGGGCGTGATGTCGAACACGTGCGACCCGAAGCGCGCGCGCGCGCCCGGCAGGACGGTGATGAACGCCTCGGCGCGCTGCGACGCGGATGTGTCGACGCTGTATCCCCAGACGTGGTCGGCGCGATAGTAGCCTGCGTCGCGCAGGCGCCCAATGATCGTATCGATGTCGGCCAGGTACAGGTTGAAGTCGAAGGGTTCGCCGACGCGCAGCCGCAACCGGCGGCGGATGTCGGCCGCGCCCTGGACGCTGTCGAGTCCCGTGACTTCGTAGCGGCCGAGGACCATCGGCGCGCCCTCGGCGATCAGGAACTCGACGCGAACCGCGCCCGGCGACACCTCGCGGACGACGGTGTCCACCTGCGCCCTGTAGAATCCCCGCTGGCGATAGTAATCCTTGACGCTCTCGATGTCCTGCCCGAGCTGGGCGCGGTTGAGGCATCGCTTCTGCCCGAGCGGAATCCGGAACGTCCTTCGCGCGCGCGACGACGGCGTCGTCCCCACGCGCAGGTCGAGATCGCCGTCGCTGATCGCGCGATTGCCCCGGAACTCGACGCCGCGCACCTCGACATCACCGCGCTCGCAGGTCAGATTCTGCGCCGAAGCACGGGACGGCGACGCCACGCTCGCCGCGGTCGCAAACAGCGCGATCGTGGCCGCGCGCACCGCTCCCCTCAGGATCATGCCGCCGGGTGATCCAGTCGGACCCGCTTTCCTCGCCCGCCGCGCGTCATCACGCCGCGCTTCGAGGCGACGCGAGGCCCGCCGCGAGGCTCGCCCCCCCGCTCCACGAGCAGCGGTGTACGCTGCAGCATGAGACGCGTGACGTAGAACGCGAACAGCCCCGCGGCGACGGCAATGCCGAACGCCGGCAGCAGCTCGCGCACACCGAGCTCGCGCCGGTAGGAATACGCCGCGCGCGCGTCAGGAGGACGCGATGCGTGAAGCTCGGACTTTGGCATCGAGGGTGCGGGAGTGCGGACGGCGAAAATGGAAGTGCGAGGCGGGGCGGTCAGTGTCGGCCGGAACGCGGCCTAAGTCGCGTTGTGGCATACAATTGACGCATAACGAGGGCCCTGGGTAAGCTCTCACCGGGCAGGGCGAGTGTCAACGGCGAATGGAGCGATTTCGAATGCGTGGATCCCTGATTTTGCTGGTGCTTTTCCTGACGACGGCGTGCGGTGGCCCGGATGCCACCACAGATCGACGCACCATCATCGACTCGCGGGACAACTACGATCCTCGCTCGCTCGATCCGGCGCTGTCCACCGACGTGCCGACGGGGCGCGCCGTCTCGTACATCTTCGACGGCCTGACTGTTTTTACCCCTGATGCTCAGGTCGTTCCGGGGCTCGCTGAACGCTGGGACGTGAGTGCGGATGGCTCCCGGTACACATTTCATCTGCGTCGTGGAGTCAATTTCACGGACGGGACGCCGCTGAAGGCCGCCCATGTCGTTGCCAGCTGGCAGCGCGCGCTGGACCCGGCCACAAAAGGCGGCGGCGCCGAGCCCCTGAAGCCGATTCGTGGCGCTCGCGACTTTGCCGACGGCAAAACCCGCACGATCAGCGGACTCAGCGCGCCCAACGACAGCACTGTCCTCGTCCAGCTCGAGGAGCCGCTCGGGATCTTCCCGAAGCTGCTCGCAATGCCGGTCGCGGCGGTTGTCCCACCGAACCTGCGACCCGAGCAACCGATCGGCACGGGACCGTGGAAGCTCGTGGAGTGGAAACACGATGACTATTTGCTCTTCGCGCGGAACGACAACTACTGGGGCGGAGCGGCCCAGGCGGAATCTCTCCGCGCCAGGATCATCAGCGAGCCCAGCACGGCGGTCGCGGAGTTCGAGAGCGGCGCCGTCGACGTGTTGCGTGTGCCGGAGGGAGAGACGCAGCAGTGGCAGGAGGACGAGTCCAAGCGCGAAATGCTCCATTCGGCGTCCGCGCTGCAGCTCGTGTACGTCG
>JBOHTL010000055.1:0-14024 GCA_050733735.1 Gemmatimonadaceae bacterium | reverse complement strand
GGTGTGCTGCTCTTCGGCCCTCCCGGTACCGGCAAGACGCTTCTGGCCAAGGCCGTCGCCGGTGAGGCCGGCGTCCCGTTCTTCTCCATCAGCGGCTCGGACTTCGTCGAGATGTTCGTCGGCGTCGGCGCGTCCCGCGTGCGCGATCTCTTCGAGCAGGGCAAGGCCCACGCGCCGTGCATCATCTTCGTGGACGAGATCGACGCGGTCGGCCGCCATCGCGGCGCCGGCCTGGGCGGCGGGCACGACGAGCGCGAGCAGACGCTCAACCAGCTGCTCGTGGAAATGGACGGCTTCGAGTCCAACGAAGGCGTCATTCTGATCGCGGCGACCAACCGGCCGGATGTGCTCGATCCAGCGCTGCTGCGCCCGGGCCGGTTCGACCGCCAGATCGTCGTCGACGCGCCGGATCTCAGAGGTCGCGAAGGCATCCTTCGCGTGCACATGCGGAACAAGCCGCTGGCGGACGACGTCGACATCACCACGCTGGCGCGCGGAACGCCCGGAATGGCGGGAGCGGATTTGGCGAACCTCGTCAACGAGGCTGCGCTGCTCGCGGTGCGCCGCGGACACGATCGCATCTTCATGATCGATTTCGAGGATGCGAAGGACAAAGTCATGCTGGGCGCCGAGCGCAAGTCGCTCGTCATGAAGGAAGATGAACGTCGCCTCACCGCGTACCACGAGGGCGGCCACGCGATCTGCGGCATCAAGACGCCGGGGAACGACCCGCTCCACAAGGTCACCATCGTTCCGCGTGGCCGCGCGCTCGGCATCGCGTTCGTGCTGCCCGAGGACGACCGCGTGTCGATGACGAAGATGCAGCTCGAGGCGAACCTCGTTCGCTTCTACGGCGGCCGTGCTGCCGAAGAGCTCGTGTTCGGCAAGGATCGCGTCACGACGGGTGCCGCGAGCGACATCCAGACCGCGACGGTGCTGGCGCGCCGCTACGTCACGCAGTGGGGATTGTCCGAGGCGATCGGCCCGATCCTCGTCGGCGACAACGAGCAGGAGCTCTTCCTCGGCCGCGAGATCCAGCATCGCCGCGAGGTGTCGGACCAGACCGCGCAGGTGGTGGACGCGGAGGTCAAGCGCATCATCAATCACGCGTACGAGCGCGCCAAGCAGACCCTCAAGGAGAACATGGACCTCCTGCATGCGGTCGCTCAGGCCTTGCTCGATCGCGAGACGCTGGGCCGCGACGAGGTGGACGCGCTCGCCCGCGGCGAGAAGCTGCCGCCGCGGACACCGATGCCGCCCATCAAACCCTCTCCCCAGCCGCCGCACACACCGGCGCTGGAGCCGAAGCGGAATCCGCCGCTGCTTGGCGGGCCGGAGCCGAGCCCGGCGTGAACTGCCGTTGATGCGGGAACGGGGAAGAAGGAACGGGGAACAGGGAAAGTGCAAATGCGGGATCAGTTGACCGGGATCAGGGAACTGGTTTTGGGGAACACGGCAGGTCGTTCCCGAACACCTGTCACCTGATCCCTTTCCCCATTCCCGCTTTCTTCACTTTCCCCGTTCCCTTGTCCCGGTTTCCCGTTCCCGCCGTGTGGTCCGTCCGCGGCCGCCGTCTGCCCCTGGATCGCCCCCTGATCATGGGGATCCTGAACGTGACGCCGGACTCGTTCTCGGATGGCGGCCAGTATCTCTCCGGTGACACCGCCGTCGCGCGGGCCGCGGAGTTGATCGCCGAGGGAGCCGACATCATCGACATCGGCGGGGAATCCACGCGACCGGGCGCGGCCTCGGTGGATCCGGCAACCGAAATGCGACGCGTCGTGCCCGTCATCGAGCGCATCCTGGCTCAGTCCGGGGATGCAGTGATCTCCATCGACACGACGAAGACCGCCGTCGCGCGCGCCGCCCTCGAAGCGGGAGCGCATATCGTGAACGACGTCTCCGCGCTGCGACTCGATCCCGGGATCGCGGGAACCTGCGGTCGCGCGGGCGCCGGGCTGGTGCTGATGCATTCCCGCGGCGACGACGTGACCGAGCTGGCGACCTTCGAGCACGCCCACTACGCCCACGTCGCCGGCGAGGTGCGGAACGAGCTCGCCGGGGCCATCGCGCTCGCGGAGGAGACGGGAATCGCCCGCGAATCCATCGCCATCGATCCGGGAGTGGGCTTCGCGAAGAGGAGCGACCAGTCGATCGAAGCACTGCGCGGGCTGCCGCGCCTCGCGGAGCTCGGGCTGCCCATTCTCGTCGGGGTGTCGAACAAGCGCTTCATCGGCGAGATCACCGGCGTGCGCGAGCCGGCGGCGCGGACGAGCGGCACTCTGGGCGCGTGCGTCTCGGCACTGGCACTCGGCGCGCGTATCTTCCGCGTGCACGAGGTCCGCGCGGCGCGCGAGGCGCTGGATGTCGCCTGGGCGATCGTGGGATCCCGTGCGTCCGTACCCTCAGCCTGAATCTCGTGAACGCGTTCGAGCAATTCAGATTGCTGCACGCCGACTGGCGCGACCTTCTCGAGATCGCGCTGGTGAGCTTCATCCTGTACCGTGTGCTCCTGTTGTTCCATCGCACGCGGGCGGTGCGCATCATGCTGGGCCTCGTGGTGCTCGTGTTCGTGTACGGCGTCGCGTACGTGCTCAAGCTGGGGATGATCACGACGCTCCTCGGGCTGCTCTTCCAGTACGGAGCCATCGCGGTGCTCATCGTCTTTCACCCGGAGCTGCGCGCCGCGCTTGCGCATCTCGGACGCACGCGTCGGCTCTTCCCGGAGCTGGGCGACGAGGCGATCGCCACCGAGGTGTCCAAGGCCGCTGAACGACTCAGCCGCATGCGCGTCGGCGGCATCATCGCGATCGAGCGGCAGGTCCGCCTCGACGAATACGTGCCGACGGGCGCCGAGATGCAGGCGCGTCTTTCCGCCGATCTCCTGGCCACCATCTTCACGCCCCATTCGCCGCTGCACGACGGTGCCGTGATCGTCCGGGGCGACACCATCATCGGCGCGGGGTGCATCCTGCCGCTGTCGCAGGCCTCGCTGCTCGACCGCTCGCTCGGTACCCGCCATCGCGCCGCCCTCGGGCTCGCGGAGGAGACCGACGCTGTCGTCGCCGTCATCTCCGAAGAAACGGGGGGCATCTCCCTGGCGGCGCATGGAAAGCTGTGGCGCAACCTGACTGCCGCGCAGGTGAGGGAGAAGATCATCGGCCCCGTGGAGCGCAGTGAACCGGCCGCGGTCGGCATGAGCGCGTGAAACGGCCCGACGCCGCGATCGCCGGCGCCGTCGTTCTTCTCCTCGTGTACGCGTTCACCCTCGCTCCCGGCGTCACGTTCTGGGACGCGGGCGAGTTCATCGCGGCAGCGCATTCGCTGGGCATACCGCACCCGCCGGGCACACCACTCTACGTGCTGCTCGTGAACGTGTGGTGCAAGGTGTTCTTCTTTTTGCCGTATGCCGTCGCGTCGAATCTGTTCTCCGCGGCGGCCACGGCACTCGCGGCCTTTCTAAGCGCGCGCCTCGTCCTGAGAGCACGCGGCACGGCGCCAATGGCATTCGCCGCGGCGGTGACCGCGGGCGCGATGTCCACCGCCTGGGTCAGCGCTACCGAGACGGAGGTGTACGCCGCGTCGCTCGCGCTCGGCCTTCTCATGATCTGGGCGGGAGAGCGCGCCGGCAGCAGTGACGATGCGACGCACGCGCGTCGGTGGACGTGGCTGACGGCGTACTTGATCGCGCTCGCGGTGCCGCTGCACCTCAGCGCGCTCGTGGCCGCGCCGGCGGCGATAGCGCTCGCATCGTACGTGCCGCCGCGGACAATTCGCTGGGGCCGCGCCATCCTTTTGGCCGGCGCCGTGCTCCTCTCCATGGGCGTTGGACGGATGTCGCTGACGTTCACCGTCGCGGGCGCACTCGTCATGCTGCTCGCGCATCTCAGGAGCAGCGGTTCAGTGTGGTCGCGTTCTGGATTCGGCGTCACGGCACTGCTGCTGTGCGCCGCCGGCGTGAGCGCACTCGCCTTCCTGTATGTGCGCGCGCAGTTCGATCCGGTGATCAACCAGGGCGATCCGTCCACGTGGCGCGCCTTCACGGACATGGTCGCGCGTCGGCAGTACGATGTCGCCCCGATCTGGCCGAGGAAGGCGCCATGGTGGGTGCAGTTCGGCAACCTGGGACAGTATGCGGACTGGCAGACGGCGCTGTCGCTCGGGCCGACGGTGATGCCCTCGATCGCTCGATCGCTGCTCACCGCCATCTTTCTGGCCTTCGGCTTCTATGGCGCGCTGACGCAGTGGCGGCGCGATCGCCGCGGCTTCGCGGGAACGCTCGTTCTGTTCGTCTGCGGCACGATCGCAGTCCTGATCTATCTCAATCTCCACCCGGGTCCCTCCATCGGATGGGGCATTCTCCCGGACACGCATCCCCACGAGGCGCGGGAGCGTGACTACTTCTACGTTTTCGGCTTCTGGGCCTGGGGAATGTGGGCGGGGCTCGGCGCCGTGGCGCTCGTGCAGCGCTTCCGCCGCCCCGCGTGGGCGGGAGTGCTCGTCGCGTGTCTGCCGATCGCGCTGAACTGGCGCGCAGTCACCCGGCGATCGGACCCGGAATCACGCCTGCCGCTGGCGCTCGCGCGCGCGTTTCTGGAAAGCACCCCTCGGAACGGCGTGCTGTTCGTGGCGGGTGACAATGACAGCTACCCGCTCTGGTACGCGCAGGAAGTGAAGGACATGCGGCCGGATGTCGCGATCATCACCGTGCCTCTGCTCCCCACGCAATGGTACCGCGCGCAGATCGCCGGGCGGTTCGGCCTTCTGGATTCCTCGGAGGTGCGGCGGTACCCTGGGAAGTGGCAGGTCGCCGCGACGATCGCGGACGGCGCGAGCGAACGCGGACGTCCCATCGCGGCCGCCATGACCCTGAGCTCCCGCGACCGCACGTCGCTACGCGCGGGAACATGGTCGCCCTCGGGTCTCGTGTACGTTCCCGATGACCCGCCGGACACGACGCGCGCGCGCGAGCTCGACGCGTGGATCGAGCAGGAGCTCGGGCAGCGCCAGCCGCGGGCGGCGATCGATCCGGTCAACAGCTACTTCCGGCGCATGTTGAACTGCCCGCGATCGATGAGTGACTCGACGATTCTGTCCGATTCCACTCGCCTTGATTCAGTGTGTAACTACCGGTAGCTTGGTGCCTTATGCCGTTTCTCGACCTGGCAGACCGGGTTCGAGAGGTTCGGCAGCGGATCGATGCAGCGGTACGGCGTGGCGGGCACGGCCAGACGGTCACCCTGGTTGCGGTGACCAAGACGCAGGGGCCGGACGCGCTGCAAGCCGCTTGGGACACAGGCCTCCGCGACATTGGCGAAAACAAGGTCCAGGAGGCGATGGAAAAGATGGACGTCCTCCCGTTGCCGTTCCGCTGGCACCTCATCGGCCACCTGCAGCGGAACAAAGTGAAGCATCTCTCACGTTTCCATCTTCTGCATGCACTCGATCGCGCACCGCTCGCCGATGCGGTCGATGCCTTCGGGACCTCGCGCGACCACGTCACGGACGCATTGGTGCAGGTGAACGTCGTCGGCGAGGAGACGAAGGGGGGGTACGCGCCGGCGCTCATGCCCGCCGAGGCTGTGCGCCTCAAGGGTCTGGCAGGGGTTCGCATCCGCGGCGTGATGACGATGGCGCCGTTCGACGCGGAGGAGCCCGTGCTGCGCCGCGTGTTTCAGGGTGCGCGCGCGGCTCGTGATGCGCTGCGTTCCGTGGGGCATGTGGACGCGACCGAGCTTTCGATGGGAATGTCGGACGATTACGAGATCGCGATAGAGGAAGGCGCCACGATGGTTCGGCTGGGAACGGTGCTCTTCGGAACAAGGATTCGATGACCGACGAGATTTTTCATCTTACTCCGCTGGATGTCCGACGCTACGAGTTCGGACGCGTGCTGCGCGGCTACGATCCGCAGCGCGTGGACCAGTTTCGCGAGCAGGTGGCCGACGAGCTGGAGCGCCTCGTGCGCCTCAATCAGGAGCTCGAGCAGAAAGCGCGCAGCTTCCACGATCAGCTGAAGTCGTTCCGCGAGCGCGACAAGGCGCTGAATGAAGCACTCGTGCACGCGCAGCAGCTCCGCTCCGAGCTGCGCGAGCAGGCGGAGAAGGAATCGGCGCTGTTGCTGCGCGAGGCCCAGGCGCAGGCCGAGTCGATTCTCACGAATGTGCAGTCGAGCATCCGCGGCATGGAAGACGAGCTGGCCGCGCTCGACCGCTTCCGGCGCAACTACCTCGCGCAGATGCGGGTCTTCGTCGAGCGCCAGCTGGCGGAGATCGGTGCCGCTGAAGCCCAGCCGCCGCTGCGTCACCGGGCCGAATGACCTGGCACCGAAAGCTGAAGGAGCCGCAATCCACGCTCGTCGCGCACACATTCGAGCGCGTTCAGCGCAGCGCCGACACGGTGCGCGTTCGCTGGAACCACACCGCGCAGGTCGGCGTCATCCTCGGCACCGGTCTGGGCAAGCTCGCGGAGGCGATCGAAAATCCCACGATCATCGAGTATCCGGAGATCCCCGATTTTCCGGTGTCGACCGTGGAGTCGCATGCCGGCCGCCTGCTCTGCGGGACGCTCGCCGGCAAGCGCGTGGTGGCGATGCAGGGCCGGTTCCACCGGTACGAGGGGTACTCGCTCCAGCAGGTGACTTTCCCGGTGCGCGTGATGCGCGAGCTGGGCGCGCGCACGCTGGTCGTGTCGAATGCGTGCGGCACGGTGCGTCCGGACTGGTCGCCGGGCGACCTGATGCTGATTGAAGACCACATCAATCTGCTGGGCGACAATCCGCTGATCGGCCCGAATGACGACCGCCTCGGCACACGATTCCCGGACATGTCGGAGCCGTACACCGCGTCGCTCCGCGCGCTGGCGCGCGACGTGGCGAAATCTGCCGGCATCGATCAGCGGTTGCGGGAAGGCGTGTACGTCGCGGTGCCGGGTCCGAATCTCGAGACGCGCGCGGAGTACGCGATGATCCGCGCGCTGGGCGGTGACGTCGTCGGCATGTCGACGGTGCCCGAGGTGATCGTGGCCGTGCACGCCGGGATGAAGGTGCTTGGCATCTCCATCATCACCGACGCCGCCGTGCCGGAAACGCTCCAGCCGACGACGCTCGAGGAGATCGTCGCCGCGGCGGGGAAAGCCGAGCCGGCGCTGACAGCGCTGGTCCGCGGCGTGATCGGGCGCATCACGTAGATGCCGTCAACGATGTCGCAGGGCAAAGCGCGGTTCGCCGAGCTGCCACCGAACCGTCCCGCGGACGAGCTCGAACGCGAGATGATGCAGCGATGGCAGGCCGAAGGACTGTTCCAGGAAACGCTACGGGCGCGGGAGCGCGCGGGCGCGCCGAGTTTCGTGTTCTTCGAAGGACCGCCGACCGCGAACGGACGTCCCGGCATCCACCACGTCTTCGCGCGAACCATCAAGGACCTCTTCTGCCGCTACCGCGCCGCGAAGGGCTGCTACGTGCTGCGAAAGGCCGGCTGGGACACCCATGGGCTGCCGGTCGAGATCGAGGTGGAGAAGGCGCTCAAGATCAACGGCAAACAGCAGATCGAGGCGTTCGGCGTCGCCGAGTTCAACCGCCGCTGCCGGGAAAGCGTCTGGAAGTACAAGGACGAGTGGCAGAATCTCAGCGAACGGATGGCCTACTGGCTGGATTACGACCATCCGTACATCACGTACAGCAACGAGTACGTCGAAAGCGTCTGGTGGGCACTGAAGGCCCTGTTCGACAAGGGACTTCTCTACCGCGGTCACAAGATCCTGCCGTACTGCCCGCGCTGCGGTACGACGCTCTCGAGCCACGAAGTGGCGCAGGGATACGAGGATGTGGAAGACCCGAGCGTTTACGCGGCGCTGGAGATCAGCGCCGGGCGCCGCATCCTGGTGTGGACGACCACGCCCTGGACGCTCGTGTCCAACGTGGCGCTCGCGGTCCATCCCGATCTCGCGTACGTCGAAGCGCGCCGCAAGGGAAAGAATGAAGGTACCTTGATACTCGCCGAGTCCCGCGTGCCGGCTGTCTTCGGCGCGGACTGGGCGGATCGCTGGGAGATCGCGGGTCGGCTGACGGGGCGCGAGATGGTCGGCTGGCGCTATCGCAGGCCGTTCGACTGGCTGCCGTACCCTTCGGGCAATCACGAGATCGTCGTCGAAGGCGACTTCGTGTCGGCGGAGGACGGGACCGGCGTGGTGCACATGGCGCCGGCGTTTGGCGCGGATGACTATGCGGCGGGCCGGCAGCACGATCTCGCCTTCCTCCAGCCGGTGAACGCGCGCGGAGAATTCGACGCGGACGTCCCCCTCGTGGGCGGCGTGTTCTTCAAGAAGGCGGACCCGATCCTGATGGAGGATCTGAAGAAGCGCGGACTGCTGTGGCGCGCGCAGACCGTGACGCACTCGTACCCGCACTGCTGGCGGTGCCACACGCCGTTGCTGTACTACGCGCGCGGCTCGTGGTTCGTCCGCACGACGGCGTACAAGGACGAGATGATCGCGCGGAACAGTCAGGTCGACTGGCATTCCCCCGAGATCGGCGCGGGTCGTTTCGGCTCGTTTCTCGAGAACAACGTCGACTGGGCGCTCTCGCGCGACCGGTACTGGGGAACGCCGCTCCCCGTCTGGGTCTGCGACGCCGATGCCGCTCACGTGGAAGCGATCGGGAGCTACGAGGAGCTGGCGCAGCGGAGCGGAAGGTCGCTGCCGCCGGACTTCGATCCGCACAAGCCCTTCATCGACGAATACTCCTGGCGGTGCGATCACACCGGCTGCGGCGGCACGAGACGCAGGGCGTCGGAAGTGATCGATGCCTGGTTCGATTCGGGGTCGATGTCGTTCGCGCAGTGGCATTACCCGTTCGAGAACACGGCGTTCATCCCGCGGCAGTTCCCCGCGGACTTCATCGCCGAGGGAATCGACCAGACGCGCGGATGGTTCTATTCGCTCCTTGCGATCGCGACGGGCCTCGGCGACGCGCTGCCCAACAACACGGGCGCGTCGCCGTACAGGGCCGTGGTCGTCAACGATCTCCTCCGGGCCGCCGACGGAAAGAAGATGTCGAAGCATCTCGGCAACACGGTGGATCCATGGCGCGTGATGCAGGACTACGGCGTCGATGCCATCCGACTCTTCTTCGTTGCGACCAGCGACGTGTCGGTCCCACGCAATTTCGATGAGCGCGCGATCCGCGAGCAGTCGGTGCGCTTTTTCCTCACGCTCAAGAACGTGTACAGCGGCGTGTTCGCGCAGTATGCGAATTTCGGCTGGTCGCCGTCGCCGGCGGATCCTGCGCCGCACGCTCGGCCGCTCATCGACCGGTGGATGCTCTCGCGACTCACCGCGATCGAAAGCGAGGTCGATGCGCTGCTGGACCGCTACGACGCCACCGCAGCCGCGCGCCTGCTGATGACGTTCGTGGACGATGAGGTGTCCAACTGGTATGCCCGCCGGAACCGCGACCGGTTCTACGACGTCGACAGCGCCGACAACCGCGCGGCGTTCGCCACGCTGCACGAGGTACTCGTGGTGACGGCACGCCTGCTGGCGCCGTTCGCGCCCTTCGTCACGGACTGGATGCATCGCGAGCTCACCGGCGAGTCGGTGCATCTCGCGCCGTTCACGCGCGAATCGCCAGCGCCTCGCGATCCCGCGCTCGAAGCGGCGATGGACGCGGTCCGGCGTCTTGCGACGCTGGGACGCGCGGCCCGCGAGGACGCGAAGATCAAGGTGCGCCAGCCACTGCGCCTCGCGATCTGCGTGGCCCCCGCGGTCGATCCGCGACTGCTGGAGCAGTCGCTTCCGCTGCTCGCGGCCGAACTGAACGTCAAACGCATAGAGTTCGCGAAGACGGGCGATGCCCTGGTGACGCTCAAGGCGAAGGCCAACTTCCGTTCCCTCGGCAAGCGCTTCGGCAAGAAAACGCAAATGGCCGCCGCTGCCATTGCCGCCTTCACCCCGGACGAGCTGCGCGCCTTCGAGTCCGGTCATCCCCTCGCGGTCACGGTCGACGGCGAGACGCACGAGCTCACGAAGGACGACCTCGAGATCCTCAAGAGCGCGTCGGGCGACCTGCTGGTGCAGGAGGCCGCCGGTTTCGTCACGGCGATCGACCCGATCGTCACCGGCGAGCTGCGACTCGAGGGTTTGGCTCGGGAGATCGTCAGCCGGGTCCAACGGATGCGCAAGGAGGCCGGGTTCGCGGTCAGCGACCGCATCCGTCTCGGCATCTCGGGTGACGCCGACGTGCAGAGCGCGGTTTCAACGCATCGGGATTGGATCGCGGGAGAAGTTCTGGCTACCGAGCTCCTTGTGCGTCCGGGTAGTTTACAGGATTCCACTTTTTCGCAGGTCGCCGATCTCGACGGTACTGAAGCGGTGATCTCTCTTTCACGGATGGAGTAGCATGGCGACGACCAAGAGTGACAAGAAGCCGAAGCCAATGCCGAAGAAACAGTTGCAGCACTTCGAGAAGCGTCTGCTCGAAGAGCGCCGTCGCGTGCTCAAGGAGCTGGGACACCACGACGAGTTGTTCAACAAGAGCGAGCAGGCGTCGGACGGTGACTTGAGCGCGTATTCCTTCCATATGGCAGACCAGGGCACCGACGCCATGGAGCGCGAGAAGGCGTTCCTCTTCGCGAGCCAGGAAGGGCGGTTTCTCTGGCACATCGACCAGGCCCTGCGGCGCCTGTACAAGTCACCCGAGACTTTTGGCAAGTGCCATAACTGCGGCAAGGATATCGCATACGAACGGCTCGACGCGCTGCCTCATGCGCGTTACTGCATTGACTGCAAGCAGCGCGAGGAAGATGCAAAGAAGTAAGTCGAACGGTTTCCTGTTCTGGCCGATTCTGCTGGCCGTCGTGGCGAGCGACATCGCGACCAAATGGCTGGCGGTCGAGAAGCTCAGCGATCCGCAGGGGATGCCGCACGAGGTGTTCGGCGAATACGTTCGCTTCACGCTCGTCTACAATCCCGGCGCGGCGTTCGGGCTCAACGTCGGCGATGCGGATACGTCGCGCTGGGTGTTCACGGCGCTCACGATCGGCGCGCTGCTGATTCTCGGTCGGCTGTACACGTCCACCCGGCCGGGCGACCGCACCCGCATGCTCGCGCTGGCCCTCGTCTGCGGTGGCGCGCTCGGCAATCTGATCGACCGCATCCGGCACAGTCGCGGCGTCGTGGATTTTCTGGACATCGGGTTTGGCGATGCGCGCTGGCCGACGTTCAACATCGCGGACATGGCGGTGAGCAGCGGAGCATTCCTCCTCGCGATCGTCTTGTGGGCGGAGGATCGCGCGGAGGGTGACGCGAAGGTCGGGCTCGTCCCGACCGAACTGCGGCACGAGTCGACCGAGGCGACCTAGCGCCGGCATGTCCGGCATTGACCAGGCGGGACGGCCGAGCGCGCGGCTGTTCTGGGGCGCGGCGCTCGCGGTGGTGCTCGTCGATTTCGTCACGAAGCGACTGGCGGAGCGATTGCTCTTTCCGCCGCACACGCCGCACGAAGTGATCGGCGACTTCGTGCGCTTCACGCTCGCGTACAATCCGGGCGCCGCGTTCAGCATGTCACTGGGACCACCCGCGGTGTCCAGACTCATCTTCGGCGCGTTCGCGCTGATTGCGCTCATCGTGCTCTGGCGGCTGTACCGCGAGAGCAAGCGGAATGAGCGACTGAAAATCCTCGCGCTGGGACTCGCCTGGGGAGGCGCTGCCGGAAACCTCCTGGACCGCATTCGCTCGGAGCTTGGCGTGGTCGACTTCATCGACATCGGCGTCGGTTCCACGCGCTTCTGGACGTTCAACGTCGCGGACAGCGGGGTGACTGTGGGCGCGGTGATGCTCGGGTGGGTGCTGCTGCAGGAGGATCGCGAGCAGCGTCGCCAGCGAGACGCGACGCCGTCGCCCGCCTCCACCGATGCTCCCCCCTCCTGACGGGGGCCGCGTCGAGCGTCTTACGGCGCCCGCAGACGCGCCCCGACTCGACCTGCTCGTCGCGCGCGTGCTGGATCTGTCGCGCAATCAGGCGGCGACGTTGATCGCGAACGGGAACGTCGCGGTGGCCGGGCGACGGGAAAAGGCCAGCTACCGCGCCGAGCCCGGGGAAGAGATCGTCGTCACCGTTCCTCCACCGCCCAGGCGGGACGTGGTGGGTGAGGACATTCCGCTCGTCGCGCGGTACGAGGACGACGACGTCGTGGTCATCGACAAGCCCGCGGGCATGGTGGTGCACCCGGCGCCGGGGAACTGGAGTGGCACCCTCGTGAACGCGCTCAAGGGCCGCGGCGAGCCGCTGGCCGCGGGCTCGGATCCCACGCGCGAGGGCATCGTCCATCGTCTCGACAAGGAAACGTCCGGTCTTCTGCTCGTGGCGAAAACCGATCGCGCACACCGACAACTCGGCGCAGCCATGGCACAGCGCGCGATCTCGCGGCGATACGCCGTGCTGTGCTGGGGTCACCTCGATGAGGATCAGGTCATCGTCGACAAACCCATGGCGCGCGATCCCCGCAACCGCCAGCGCATGGCGGTCGTTCCGAATGGCAAGCCGGCGAAGACCGCGTTCGTTCGTCTCGCGCGCTTCGACCCGGGCGACCTCCTGCGCGCGCATCTCTTCACCGGGCGGACGCATCAGATCCGCGTGCATCTCGCGTCGATCGGCCATCCGGTGGTCGGCGACGATACCTATGGCGGAGGCGGCGGCCGCCGGCTGGTGAACCTTCCCCCAAAACGGCACTTCCTCCACGCCGCGTGGCTGATCTTCAAGCATCCGGCATCCGGGAAGGAGATCGAGATCCGCTCGCCGCTTCCTGAGGACCTCAGGAGGGCCCTGATCCACATCGCAGACGGCGCGATCTCTCGCGACACTCAGGATCCGCTCGAATTACTCGGTTTCTACTCGCAACCGACCGGAGGTTGAACCACAGGGAACACAGAGGAGCACGAGAGGCAAAGCCGTCTGTTTCTCCTTTTGGCTTCTCCGTGCCCTCTGTGGTTCCGCAGTTTGATTGCCTGTTTGTCAAGCCCGATGTACGCCGCGATCAGCCAATTCTGGCGCGACTTTTCACCCCTCCAGATCGTCTTACTGAGGGACCTCGGCGCCCGCCCTAAGTTCGCGAAATATCTCACTTTACGAGGCAAACACGCGGTGAGTCACACCGTTCTGATCTGCGACGACACGGCGTACATCCGCGCCCTCATGACGAACATTCTCCAGCGCGGCGGTTTCGAGGTCATCGGCGAGGCGGAAACGGGGACGCAGGCGGTCGAGAAATACAAGCAGTTGCGCCCGGACGTCGTTACCATGGACATCGTCATGCGCGATATGGGCGGGCTCGATGCGATGCGCGAGATTCGCCGCTTCGACGGAGAAGCCAGGATCCTCATGTGCAGCGCGATGGCGCCGCCCGCGCTGGTGAGCGAGGCGCTCGAGGCAGGCGCCAGCGATTTCGTCGTCAAGCCGTTTCCGCCAAGCCGGCTCCTCGAAGCCGTGCAGTCCGTCCTCGGCTAGCGCACAGGTGACCGCGGCCGTGCACGCCAGGGACATCCCTCGCGCCACTGGCGCGCTCGCATCGGAACGTGACCTCGCCGTGCTGCGGTCCTTCGCCCGGCGCATCGATCCAGGCGACGCGGGCGCGCACAACAATCTCGGCGTTCTCTATTACCACAAGGGGATGTACGAGGAGGCCGTCGGCGCCTTCATGCGCGCGCTCGAGCTGGATTCGCGCATGCTGGTGGCGCAGCGCAACCTCGAGATCGCGTATCTCACGAGCGGCGCCGCCGAGCACCGGATCGCGCAGCTGCGCGAGCACCTGCGCGCGAACCCGAGCGATCGCGACGCGCGCTGGGAGCTCGGCCGAACCTCGGCACTCCTGGGTCGTCACGCCGACGCGGTCGCCGAGTTCAGCGAGCTGCTCAAGTACCACCCCAAGGACCTCAGCGGGCTGATTCAACTCGGGTTGTCGGAGAAGGAGGTCGGTGACATCGAGGTCGCGCAGGGTTGGTTCGAGCAAGCGCTCGAGGTGGATCCGGAC